>CAXUEY010000058.1:0-3254 GCA_964250225.1 uncultured Ktedonobacteraceae bacterium
TCAAGGGACTTATCAAAGACCTCGCTAACGCCAGTTACAATGAGCAGACCCTGCGCCTCGTCGAAGACCTGACCGAGTTTTTGCGCCAGGAACAGGTGCAGGTGCGTCTGTATACTCAGGGCTTTCTGCATGCCAAAACCTATTTATTCTATAGCGGCGGTGGCTTTGATCGTTTCCAGCCCGTTGCCGCCATCGTTGGCTCCTCCAATTTCACACGCGCAGGTCTGCTTTCCAACAAAGAACTGAATCTCGTGCATCGTGCCAATCTTGCCGCCGACGAGGTGGGACCGGAGCATGTCAAAGGTCTGCTCGAAAAGCCCGAACGTGTGCAGCTTGGCAAAATACGCGAAGAGGACCGCGCTCTTGCCGCCAATGTTCCCGGCGTCCTCGCTATTTCCGCCCTCACCGACTGGTACGAGCAACAATGGGAACGCGCCTGCGATTTCAAAGACGACCTGCTCGACCAGCAGATTGAGAATATAGGCTGCAATACAGGCAATAGCCACCCACAGCACTGCGGCGCGCCGTTCACGCAAAATCTCCTGCTCGCCGCTGGATAGCTGCTTGCCGCGCCACGCCAGAGGCCGTCCCCACATGAGCAGCATCGGAATGGGCAGGAGAAACACCAGATAGTTCGCGCTGAAGACCATCAGCGCGTCCAGCCAGGGATAGACGCCAGCCTGACTATTGATGCTCTGAAAGAGCGCGTAATTGAGTTGCAAAAGAAGTGACATCGAACCATTATCCTCTTGACTATTCTCTTTAGATGGGCCTATTTTACAGGCTAAGGCTGCTTTTTACAAGGCACGTGGGATGTTTTCCTTCGCAATGAGGATTTTGGGCGCGCAAAATGCTGGACTTTCCCGCGCCTCATACATGAATGTAAATTAAAATGAGAATCGTCATTTTTTAAGCATAGACAAAATATTTAAAATGGGGTATTATTTATGTATTGGATAGCTAAAAAAGCGATTTTCCTCTGCCCCCTTTCTTTTTAGCCGCTCCATTTGATCCTACGCTTTCGTTGGAGATGTTCCCTCTTTTCTGGTGGCCAAAAAACTGCCTGTTAGATAACACCAATAAACTCTTAGTGCGTCCTGGGATACAAAGCAATTGAGAGGATCAGCAAGAAAATGCAACAAATCAAACTTTATAAGGAAACAATCTTTAAGGGAGGGCCTCGCCAGCAATTTGAGAAGGATTTAAGAAAAATGACGAAGCTTGGCTGGCGTGTTCAAACGGTCACAGATGAAGTTGCGGGGAAAGAACAAGCGCATGTGGGCAATCTGAAAGTAGTCTATGAAAAGTAAATTGTTCAGTAGCGTGCAGTAGCAGCAAAAAACACCCACGTTACGTTGGTACATAGTCTCGCGAAACAGTGAGAGGGAGAGCCAGATGAGCAGGCTCTCCCTCTCACTGTTTCATCTATATTACATTTTTTATTCATACATCCCATTTTGTTCTTAACCTATACTGTATCTTAGCGGGGAGTATGACGCATCGGGAGCGTGGTGATACAGGGAAATCCGGTGGAAAAGATAATACTCGCCGCGGGAGGTGTCTCCCGTGTTTTTTCATGAAAGGAGCAGAAGAGCATTTTCAGCTTTTCAGAAGATAGCGACTTCAAACCCTCTTGTGTGTCTACCATTCGTGACGTATGCTTTCACATTATAGGAAGGATTTTCGCATCTTATGGAACACCTGCCACAAGACAACAAACGCCCACCCTATGCTCCAGCCTTTCTACAAGGCCTTCCCCAATGGGTCTGCTGGCGCAAAGAGCAGCGCAATGGTCGCGTGACCAAAGTTCCCTACAACCCCAAAACCGGCGAGCACGCCCGCACCAATGATCCCGCGAGCTGGTGCAGCTACCGCGATGCTCGTTGGGCCTGGGAGCGCAACCCTGAGCGCTACAGTGGCATGGGCTTCGTCTTTCACGGCGAATTTACCGGCGTTGACCTGGACCATTGTGTGGAAGCGGATGGCTCGATTGCGGCCTGGGCGCGGGCCTATATCAAGCGTCTAAACACCTACGCGGAATTTTCGCCCAACGACGGCGTTCACCTGTACGTCACCGGGACGATTCCCAAAGGGCTGCGGCGGCGCATCCCCAACGCGCCTCACGCGGAAGCCGCGCTGGAGATGTACTGTTCGGGGCGCTACTTCACCGTCACCGGACGCACACTGCAGGACATGCCGCTCACCGCGGAGCCGCGTCAAGACGAACTGCTGGCCATCTACGCGGAACTCAGTGGCACCGGCACGCCCCTGCACGACGCGCAACCCACACTGCTCACCTCTCAAGTGGCAATGGCGCAGGTCGCGCGTGAGGCCACCCGCCCGGTCCTGCTCAGGGCGCAAGATGCGATGACCAGCGCCGCGCTCGACAGGCACCCATCGGGACCGCTCTCCGCGCTCGATAGGCGCCCATCGGGACCGCTCGCAACGCAGCAGGCAATGACCCAGGCCGCCCTCGACGCGACTCAACCGGCGCTGCTCAAAGCACAGGACGCGATGACCGACGCCGCTCTTTCCACGCCACGGGCGCAGGCAGCCAGCACGCGCGATGCCCTGGCCAAATCTGTCCTCGATCCGTCACGAGCAGAGGCCGCGAGCGATACCCTGGCTAAATCTGTCCTCGATCCGCAACGGGCACAGGCGGCCAGCACGCGCGATGCGCAAGGTGGCAAGATGGGCAGCGCGCAGCAGGCCGGTTCGTGGGACGTGGCAACGCTGTCAGATCGCGAACTGCTGCAACACGTGGCGAGGACGAGCAAGGGCGCAACCTTTAAAGCGCTCTGGCAGGGCGACATCACGGGCTACCTCTCGCACTCAGAGGCTGACCTGGCTCTGTGCAACTACCTGGCCTTCTGGACCGGCAACGACGCCGCCCGCGTGGATCGCCTCTTCCGCCGTTCACGCCTCTATCGAGCCGACAAATGGAACCGTCCCGCCCGCGCTGGCCAGACCTATGGTCAGGGCACCGTCGCCACAGCGTGTACAGGCGAGACGTATGCTTCCAGGCGTGTTGCGAGGTCAGCAGCCCAACCGGGACCGCATTCACAAACGGAAACAGGCGTTTCGCATGCATCGCTTCCCAAAAGTCTCACCAACGTGCTTGCCCCGTCATCTCCAACCAGAGCAGCAGGGCAGGCAGATACGCGCGTTCAGGAGACCGCGCACATTGCCCGCAGGCGCGTTCAGGAGATCGTGCAAGCCGTCGATGGACTTGCCCAGGCGAGTGCAAACGTTCA
>CAXUEY010000058.1:3354-34860 GCA_964250225.1 uncultured Ktedonobacteraceae bacterium
ACGTTCAAGCAGCGGTGCAAGCTGCCAGCAGGCGCGTTCAAGAATCTGCCCAGGCGAGTGCAGACGTTCAGGTGGCAGCGCGGGCGAGCGTGGACGTTCAAGAGATCGCGCAAGCGGCTGATGGGCAGACGGGAGTACCTGGCGACTGTGCGGCGCAGACGGTAGACGCGGCTGAACAGGTGGCGGCCTCTCACACCGTAGAACGCGTGGAATACCTGTACGCCGAGGATGAGCCACTGGACGAGCAGTGGTGGCGGCCTGACTCGCTGCCCTCTGTGGATGTGACCTTTGTGCAGCGCTGCCTGGAGAAGAACGAGGACGGCGACGCGCTGCTCTTCGCCCATCTCTTCAAGGATCGCTGCGTCTACGATTATATCAACAAGACGTGGTACCTCTGGCAGGGCCATTTCTGGGAGGCGGACCAGAGCAAACGCGTGCCCAGGCTGGTCTGTGAGTACGTAGCCCACGTCTACGAGAACGCGGCGCGGCGCACTCCCGAAATGGAGGTGAGCAAGAAACTGCACGGGCGCGCCTGGTCGCTCAGGACGGTCAGCCGCATCAAACACGTGCTGACGTTAACAGAGAGCATCATGCCGATCTCTGCCGAGCAATGGGATACCAACGATTGGCTGCTGGGCACGCGTGAAGGGGTGCTCGACCTGCGCACCGGCGAGATGCGCGACGGACGGCCCGCCGACTACATGCGCAGGGTGGTGCAAACGACCTGGCGCGGTCTGGACGAGCCTGCCCCGCGCTTCGAGCAATTCTGGCGCGACCTCTTCGCGGACCGTTCCGAACAGGCGCGTGACGAGCTGATCGCGTTTATGCAGCGCGTCTTAGGCTACGGTATCACGGGCAGGGTCAGCGAGCACATCTTTCTCCTGTTTTACGGTGAGGAGGGCCGGAACGGGAAAGACACGTTGATGCAGGTGTTGGCCGATGTGCTGGGCGAAACGGTTGGAGTGGTCAACAACGACGTATTGATCGCCAGCGGGCGCGGCAGTACACCGGGGTCCGCCAACTCGTCCCTCTGCCAGTTGCAGGGCAGACGCATCGCCTGGGCCAGCGAGACCAACCAGGGCGCGCGCTTCGACATCGGCCAGGTCAAATACCTCACCGGTGGGGGAGGTATCGCGGCTCGTGAACTCTACGGCAAAGCCTTCGCGTTCCAACCGTCCCACCTGCTGGTCCTGCTGACCAACCATAAACCGCACGCCGACGCCTCGGACGCGGCCTTCTGGGAACGGCTCTGCCCGATCATCTTCAACCAGCGTTTTGTCGATCAGCCAACGGCGCCCAACGAACGGCAACGCGACACCACCCTGGTAGCCGCGCTCAAAGCCGAGGCGAGTGGCATCCTGGCGTGGTTGGTGCGTGGCTGTCTCGCCTGGCAGAGTCAGGGCCTCGCCATCCCCACAGAGGTGCGCCAGGCCCGTCGCGACTACCACGAAGAGGAGGACACGCTCGGCAGCTTCATCCACGAATGCTGCATTCTCGACCCCCTGGCCAGCGTCGGAGCCGCCCCACTCTACACCGCCTACAAAGCCTGGGCACTGGAGAACGGCCTGAAAGCGCTGAATAATAATACGTTCAGCCTGCACATGCGAAAGCGCGTGCAATGGCACAAGAGCAAGAAAAACAATTTCTATACAGGGATCAAACTTGAGGTGAGTGAAGTCGCTGATTAGGTGGAGGCACTTTGTTTCCCCTTAAAATCGTCTGAAACGTCTCCCCAGACCGATTTAGTCGATGAAATAACCTGACCTGGTGGAGGCGGTGGAGGCACTTTCCAAAACTTTTGAAAATTTCAAAAGGGAGGGAGCGCAGATCCAGAGAGGAGGGAGGGTAGTGGACAGCAAAAAAGTTTCTGCAAGTGCCTCCATCGCCTCCACCAGCAGAGTTTAAATAATCCGCTAAAACCAGCTTGTAGAGCCAGGTGAGGAGGAATGGATGGCGGAAAAAGTGCCTCCACCGGAGGCGTGTCTGGAAACGTTTGAACGAACTGAACGAGTGTTGGTGCATGTGAGAAAGGATGAAGAGATGGAACACCTGTCAGATAATGAATATACGGGAAAAATCGACCCCAGTCTGGTGCATGAGCACCTCTTGTACGTCTATGATGAACGCGTGCTGGAGGATTGGTATAGCGATGACGATGCATCGCAGGCGTGCGGCAGAATCATGGATCGCTACCCTGAAGGTGATCTTAGCAAGTACACCTTTTTCGACGACTCCATGAGGTATATCAGGTGGTATGCCAGGAAAGACGTCGATAGCAGGCACGATCTCTTTTTTCGCTTTAAGCACTCGTGTACCTATTCTAAGGAGCAGATTGTACAATACATGCGAGCCCTGGCTGAGGACACCAACGGCGTTGATTGGCTGTTTGTGGACTTTGTGAGCTGGTTCGCCGAGAACTGTTACGATCTGCACAACCAGTTCCATAACGGTTGGCTGGACGATAGGAAAAGGCAGAAGCGCAAGCATCACAAGCATTCCTAAACGAGCTGTTAAAGCCTACTGGTGATACAAGCGAGCCTCTTTGCATGGGACCGTTGCAAAGGGGCTCGCTTGTATCACCAGGACGGACACGAGCAGTGGCCGATCCCCTCTCGTCATCGCAGGAGAAATCAGCGTCAGTTGTTGGATGAGCGCTCTGGTGTTGCGTTTATGAAAGCAGCACTGTATACTCACAGCCATCATTCGCGATCCTTGTGAACGCGCCCATTTTGAAGGAGCATAACATGCAGACATATACCTCAGAAAACCCTTTTGCCAGTGAACTGGCTGAGGGGGAAGAATTACTCTGGTTTGGACGTCCTCAGCCGCGTGGCAAAAGCACCAGTTCTCCCAGAACATTGTACATGGTCAGTGGCATCTGTGGACTGCTTGGCCTGATTTTGCTGATTGCGGGCGGCTTCAGGTTTACAGGCAATCCGTCGTTTATCGCGTCAACAATTATCGGGGCTTTCCTCATTTATATCGCGTTCATCGTTTTTATTGTCGGATTTTTCACCTTTGGTAAGCGTTCTTCCACGAAAAACGTCGCCTACGCTATCACTGACCGTCGCGTGATTATCGCTCGTAGCGGACGTTTGTCGCGCGTTGACTCGTATAGCCACGAATCCATCCAACAGGTGCGCCGCATTGAACGCTCTGACGAATCAGGGGATATCCTGTTTGCGACACGGGCTGGCTCTCCCTACGGCAATAACATCTACTATAATCACATTCTGAATGGCCAGGGCACGCTTACCGCGCTTGCAAATGTACGCCAGGTTGAGAAAATGCTCATCAAGATGCTCAAATAAAGCACCTCGATGACACCACAATACCGTTCTCGTGAAACGATGAGAGCCAGCCGAACATGTTTGTGAGCATGTTCGGCTGGCTCTCTGCTTCTTGAATAACCTACACTTTCCCCAGCACAACTTCAAGCGTATAGCTATCCAGCTTCTTGGCTTCGTCCGGGGCGATCTTCTCGCGGTAGGACTCGTGCATAGATGGCGCGGGCTGGCCGGGGGTGACGAGGGCCAGGGTATCGGCCAGCGTCTCCTCCTGCAAGGTGGCCTTGTGGCGCTCCAGCACGGTTGCCAGCGCTTGCTCGGCGTGCAGGACCAGGGCGATATGATCCTCGATCTTGAAGCCGGCCTTCTTGCGCATGTCCTGCACGTAATGGGTCAGGTCGCGCACAAGGCCCTCCTCGCGTAGTTCGGGCGTGACCGTGGTTTCCAGGGCCGCGACATATCCACGCTCCTCAGCGGCGACAAAGCCGGGTCGCGCTGTGGAGACGACCTCGATCTCCGCGGGCGTTAGTTCAACCGGCTGACCTTCGATGGTGAAACTGAGCTTGCCGCTTTCGTTGAGCTGGCGCGCCGCTTCATTGGCTGCGTGGGCGTCGAGCGCCTTGAATTTCACCAGGATCTTCTGTACCAGCGGCCCATATTTCGGACCCAGGATCTTTACCTGCGGCCTGAGCGTATAGGCCAGCATGTCGTTGTCGGCGCGCATCAGCTTGAGCTGCTTGATATTCAGCTCCTCCAACACCTGGCCCTGCAAACGTTGCAGCGCTTCCTCTTCGGCGGCGCTGGTGACGCGCGCGTGCAGGGTGTTGAGCGGCTGGCGCACTTTGATCTGGGCTTTCTCGCGGGCGGCACGACCCAGGCCAACGACAAGCATGACCAGGTGCGTCTCGCGTGTGAGCTGCTCGTCGATCAGACCCTCATCAGCCTGCGGCCAATCGCACAGGTGGACGCTGAAGGGCGCGTTAGCATCGATGCCGCGCACAAGGTTCTGGTACAGCTCTTCCGTGACAAACGGCATGAATGGCGCGAGCAGCGTGACCAGCGTGGCCAGGCACTCGTGAAGGGTCAGGTACGCCGCCAGCTTGTCGTTGTCCAGGCCGGACTTCCAGAAGCGTTCGCGGCTGCGCCGCAGGTACCAGTTCGAGAGATCATCCAGAAATTCCTGGATGGCCGCAGCTGGTTGCTCGTGATTGTACTGCTCCAAACCCTCAGTCACCTCGCGGATGGTCGCGTGCAGTTCGGAGATGATCCAGCGGTCGATCTCGCTGCGTTGCGCGACAGGTAGGGTATGCTGCGTCGGGTCGAAGCCATCGATGTTGGCGTAAGTCACGAAAAACGAGTAGATGTTCCAGATCTTGTCCAACGTGCGACGAACTAACATCCACTTCTCGCTCAAACGCACAGGCCGCCCCGTGCGCGCCGATACGTCCATGTCTTCCAGCGTGGGAATGCGCGGGAAGTTGATGTTCTGCTCCGGCACGTGGTTGCTGAAGAGCCAGCGCATGGTATCCGAGCCCACGCGGTCCGCGGCCTCGTCAAAGACGACCATGTTGCCCTTCGACTTGTGCATGGGCGTGCCGTCCTCGGCCATCAACGTACCATAGCCCAGCAACGTCTTGAAGGGCGCGGTATTCTCCAGCACAGTGCTCATGACCAGCATCGAGTAGAACCAGTTTTTGAACTGACCTGGGAACGACTCGGTTACAAAATCCGCGGGGAACCACTGCTTCCAGTACTCCGGGTCGCTGCGATACTTCATGGTTGAGAACGGCACGATACCCGCATCCAGCCAGGGATTGCCCACGTCTTTGATGCGCGAAACCTCGCCGCCACATTTTTTGCACGCGATTTTGACGCTATCAACCCAGGGGCGGTGCGGCGAGTTGCCCTCGAACTCTTCCCAACCAGCGACGGCGCGCGCTTTCAGCTCCTCTTTGCTGCCGATGATCTCGAAGGTGCCACACTGCGGACAATCGTAGATCGGCAGCGCCAGGCCCCAGTAGCGCTTCTTGGAGATCATCCAATCCTCCATGTTGCGCAACCAGTCCATCTCGCGGTCAAAGCCAAAGGCGGGCAGCCAGGTGATCTGCTTGACCACCTCCATGATCTCGTAGCGCAGCTTGTCCATGGAGATGAACCACTCATCGACCAGGCGGAAGATCAGCTCGGTCTTACAGCGCCAGCAGATGGGATAGCGGTGCTTGTAGTTCTGGGGACGATAAAGCAGCCCTTTCTGCGTCAGGTTATCGGCGACCTGCTGGCCCACCTCGGAGGCTTTTTGTCCGCTCAGCCAGTCGTAGCCCACGAAGTAGACGCCAAAGTCATCCACCGGGGCGAGCACATCCAGGCCAAATTCTTTCGAGAGACCAAAGTCCTCGCGACCACAGCCGGGCGCGATATGCACGATGCCGGTTCCCTCGCTGGCGCTGACATCTTTCCAGGGCACGACCTTGTGCGCGACACCCTGCGCGGCTGGCAGCTCGTCAAAGGGGCCGCGATAGGTCCAGCCGACTAAATCGTGGCCTTTGAGCGTCTCCACCACGTGGTAATCGCCCTTGTCGCGCCCCTTGAGCGCCTTGAGCACCGAGAGCAGGTCTTCGGCCAGGTAAAAAAACTCGCCATCCTGCTCCACTTTGACGTAGGACAGCTCTGGATGTACCGCCGCCGCGACATTGGCCGCCAGGGTCCAGGGCGTGGTCGTCCAGACCAGCAGATACTCGCCAGGCCGGTCCACCAGGGGCAGGCGCACATACAGGCTGAGATGGCTGATCTCCTTGTAATCCTCGGTCAGCGTCTCCATGTTGGAGATGCCCGTGGCGCAGCGTGGACACCACGTCATCACGTCATGCCCCTTATAGATCAGGCCCTTCTCCTGACACTTCTTCAGGAAAGACCAGATCGTGTAGTTATTCTCGTCCGAGTAGGTATAGTAGTCGTTGCCCCAATCGGCCCACTGACCCAGGCGCACCGATTGCTCGATGATGCGTCGGGCAAAGGTGTTGACGCGTTCTTTGCAGAGGTTCACGAACTTCGCGATGCCGAATTCCTCGATCTCCTGCTTCTTTTGCAGGCCGAGCTGCTTCTCCACCTCCACCTCGACCCAGAGGCCCTGGCAGTCGAAGCCGTTCTGGTAGCGTTGCTGGTAGCCCTGCATGGTCTTGAAGCGCTGGTAGAGATCCTTATAGGTGCGGCCCCAGGCGTGATGCACGCCCATCGGGTTGTTCGCAGTCATCGGACCATCCAGAAAAGAATACTTTTTTTCGCTCTGCGCATTGCGCTGCAAGTACATGTGCAGGACGCCATGCTCGTCCCACCACTGCTGCATGGTGGACTCCAATTTGGGATAATCAACCCGATCTGCCGCCTCAACGGGACGAAAAACGTTCGCTTTGATGGTCACAATACCCTCCTGCTGCTATTACTGCTCTATCTCTTAATCGCGTAACTGGATTTCCAGGCGCTTATTAATTCTGCCTTTATTCTCAGTTTTGGTAATGCGAATGCCGCCAACCTCTTTCGTGTGACGCACATGCGTCCCGCCATCGGCTTGCAGGTCCAGCCCCACAATCTCAACGATGCGCACCTCCTGCATTTCCGGTGGCAGCAGATTAATCTTGGTGCGAATCAGGTCCGGGATGGCGAAGGCCTTCTCGCGGGGCAGTGTGTAGACGCGCACGGGATAATCGGCCTGGACCGCCTCGTTGATCTTCTCCTCGATAAAGGCCAGACGCTCTTTATTGAGATCCTCCATCGCGAAATCCATGCGCGCGCGGTCGGGATACATCTGGCCGCCGGTGACCTGCACGCCAAACTCGCGCCAGATTGTGCCGCAGAGAATGTGCAGCGCGGTATGGGTGCGCATCATGCGGTAGCGAAAATCCCAGTCAATCGTACACTTCACCTCGGTGCCAACCAGCGGCGGCTGACAATCCAGCGTATGCCAGACCACATCGTTGCGTTTATTCAGGGCGATAATCGTGCCTGCCTGCTGCGTATGTCCCCAGGTCAGCAGGCCATGATCAGGGAGCTGACCGCCGCCGCCGGGATAAAAGATAGTGGCATCCAGCGCAATCTCATCGCCCTCAACGGCCATCACCGTGGCGGTTGACTCAAACATAAAACTATCATTGTGATACAACAGTTTTGTCTTCATAAGAGTGCTCCTTTGCATGCTTGCTAACGGGAAATCCTGCCCAGCCTGGGAAGGGAAAACGTCCTTCTTGCGCCTGAAAAGGCCCCATGTGCCTTGTTTGGCCCATCCAGGCGGAGAAGAGGGAAACAAAAAAACCTCGCGTCCGCTGAAGGGACGAGAGGAATTCCCGTGGTACCACCCTGATTAGCCAGGTGAGCGCGCTCTTCTGTTTGAGACGCTCTGGCTCACTCATCTTACGCCGACTCGCGCCAATCCTGGGCGAGTAGATGCAAGCCTCTGTAATAACGGGGAGGGTCCGGCTGGCTCTACTGCGTCTTCTGCCAGCGGCTCAGGAGTGATGTTCAGCCTGTTCATCCGGGTCCGTTCGCACCATCCACGGACTCTCTGCGCCAGAAAAAACAGCTTACTGGCCCCTTCGTAGCCTGCGCTTTTCCACTATGATACCAGAGAATCACGATTCATGCAATCCTGTTATTGCAGTACCCTCGGCGGGTCGAAGAAAAATCTTGGCCGCTCTCAGGCACTTTCTCTTTACGAGAATAGAGCCATTTTTTACCAGCAGGACGATACCCTTGACTTTGCGAGTTAGGGTATGCTAATATCTGACCAGAGCACTAGGGATTAAAGTATAGCTTGCAGCTCTGGTGAAAACTATCACATTTTGAGGAGGGTCAGTCGATGTTAGCAACGTATATTCTTTTCTTGCGGGAAGGGCTGGAAGCCAGCCTGATTGTGAGCATACTCTTCGCGGTTCTGCGCCAGTTGGATCAGATGAAGCAGGCACGCGCGATCTGGACCGGGGTGGGCCTGGCGGTTCTGGGCGCAATTTTGAGCGCAGTGCTTATTTTTACCCTCGTCCACACCTACGTCGATACGACAGGGCAGGCTATTTTTGAAACGCTGACCTATCTGGTCGCGGTGGTGCTGCTGACAAGTATGACCTTCTGGATGCAAAAGCACAGCCGCTCGCTCAAACAGGAGATTGCGCAGAAAGCGCAGGCTGCCGGGTCTGGCTTTGCCTTTGGGCTGCTGGCCTTCACGTTTGTAGGCCGCGAGGGTGTGGAGACCGCCTTTTTTACACTGGCCTTCGCGTTCCAGACCAATGGCTGGTTGCTGCTGCTAGGCGGGTTGCTGGGTATCCTCTCCTCTGTGGTGCTCTGTTTCCTGATCTACCGCCTGGGCTATCGTTTGAACTATCGCCTCTTCTTCCGCGTCATGGGTCTGCTGCTGCTCTTCTTTGCCGCGGGTCTGCTGGCCGATGCGGTGCAAAATATGCAACAACTGAACTGGATCACGTTCGGTCTGACGCCGCTCTGGAACACCTCGCGTGTGCTCAGCGAGTCGAGCACGGTAGGCGATCTGCTGCACAGCTTCCTGGGCTATGCCGAAGAGCCAACGGTCTTACAAGCAACGCTCTATGTGCTCTTTCTGGCCGTTGCTGGTAGCATCTTCACCTGGATGACGCGCAAGCCCTCTGCTGGCAAGTCGGTGAAGACGCCGGTCAAATCGTCATTGTCTACCACTTCGCAACCACTGACCAGCTAACGCTACAGAACGTTCCAATGCTAAAGAGAACCGCTGCATCAAGAAAAACAGAAGAGAAAACAGCATGACAGAAACCAGTGAAATTTGGACGGGCAAAGCCAGCAGCTACAATCGGGTGCGCCCTTCGCCGCCACCGGCTTTGCTCGATCTGCTGACCCAGTTGATTCACCTGCCGCATCCCGCCCTGGTGGTAGATTTGGGCAGCGGGACTGGACTGTCCACCGCGCTCTGGGGTGAGCGGGCCGAATGGGTGATTGGCATCGAACCCAATGCTGACATGCGGAAAGAGGCTGCGCACAAAGTCGAGGACTATCCCTACGCGGCCCATATCGAGTATCGCGAGGGGCTTGCCCATCAGACGGGCCTGCCTGATAGGTGCGCTGATATCGTCACGGCGGCCCAATCGTTCCACTGGATGGAACCGACTTCGACCCTGGCCGAGATCGCGCGCATTCTACGACCTGGAGGACTCTTCGCGGCGTATGATTATGATGCGCCGCCAACCATCCGTTGGGAACTTGATCAGCTCGCCCAAGAGGTCACTTCGCGCTTACTGGGGCTTATCCAGGAGCGCGGACTGGCTCCCACCCTCAAGATCTGGCCGAAGAACAAATCGCTCGACCCCTTGCGCGAGAGCGGCCACTTCCGCTTCACCCGCGAGGTGCTGCTGCATCATATCGAGCACGGAGACGCGGCACGGTTTCTAGAGATGATGCGCAGCAGTGCGTTCAGCAACCAGTTCCAGTTCACCGACCAGGAGATCGGTTTGGATCGCCTCAGCAGCGCTGCCACCCAACTTCTTGGGTCCGAACCCGTCCCCTGGTATGTAAGTTACCGCGTCCGCATCGGCGTCAAGTGAGTGCGGGCATTATGAACAAGCAAGCCCAGCATGCTTTATTCATCTGACGGCGCACGCAAGGGGCGCCGCTACACCCAAGTTTTGATATTATGCGCGTTTGAGCAACTCTTCATGCTTACTCTCGTAGGGAAGCATCTTGCCCTCCGGCATGAGCAGCAAGGTATCGGGCTGCAAATCGCGCACAAAGTCCACGTCGTGAGTGACGGCGATAATGGTGCCGCGATAACTGCCCAGCGCCTCGCCGATGATGTTACGCGAGAGCACATCGAGATGCGAGGTCGGTTCGTCGAGCACGAGCAGATTGGGGCCATCGAGCACCATCTTGGCCAGCGCCAGACGTGTCTTCTCGCCGCCGCTGAGCGTGCCGATGGACTGAAAGACGCGCTCCCCGTTGAAGAGGAAGCGTCCGAGCACGCCGCGCACGCGTTTGGCGTCTTCCGGCAGCACAGCCGTAGCCTCGTTCAGCACGATGTTCTCGTAATCCAGCCCCTCATTCTCCTGCGCGTAATAGCCCAGGCGCACGCGTTCATCGATAGTGAACGCACCGGTGCTCAGCGGGGTGATGCCGAGCATAGTGCGTAACAGCGTTGTTTTGCCGACGCCGTTCAAGCCAACCAGGACCAGGCGTTGGCCGCGCTCAACCTGGAAATTGATGTCGCGGAAAAGTTCGCGGCTGCCATAGCTCTTGCTCAGGTTCTCGGCCTGGACGACCAGGCGTCCGCTGACTTCGCGCACAGGAAAATCGATCTTCATCTTGCGACTGGCCTGGGGCAACTGCGGCGCGCTGGCCGCCAGTTCAGCGATGCGTTTGTCCACAGAGATACGCTGACTGACGCGGGTGGCGCCATAGCCACGCAACTTCTCGGACGTTTTGCGCAGACGGGCGATCTCGCGTGTCTGCTGCGCTTTGGTCTTCTCCATCAAGGCCAGCGCGTCGCCGGTGATCGTCAGGTAATGCGTGTAGGTGCCGCGATACTCCTCAATTTTATGCGTAAACTCGTTGAGGCGCAACACCTTTGTGATGCTCGTATCGAGCAGATCGATATCGTGCGAGATAATCAGCAGTGCGCCGCGATAGCGTTCAAGGAACTCCATCAGCCAGCCGGTGGCCTCGACATCCAGGAAGTTCGTCGGCTCGTCGAGCAACAGCAGATCGGGGGCCTGGAAGAGCAGACGGACCAGGGCCAGCTTGGTTTTCTGACCGCCGCTGAGCGTCGAGACCTGGCGCTCCAGATCTACGCCGCCCAGGTTGAGGCCGGAGATCAACTGTTCAGAACGAGCATCGGCATCGTAGTAGCCCAGGCGGTCCAGCGCGTCCTGAGCCTGCTCAAAACGTTGCAACACCGCCTCCAGGTCCCCATTGGCCGAGGCCAGGCGCGTACTCAATGTTTCATAGTCAGTGATCGCCTGGTCAAGGCCAGTGCTGCTAAAGATGAACTCGCGCACGGTGGTGCCATCGGCCACCGCGGTATCGTGCGCGACATCCTGTGAGAGATAGCCAAAGCTGCGCGGGTGGGCTACCTTGCCGATATCGCCCGGCTGCAAACCCGCGATAATTTTCAAAAGTGAGCTTTTGCCCGCGCCATTCACGCCGATCAGCCCGGCCTTCTCGCCCGGAGCCACCGTAAACGAGACATCATCCAGGATGACCCGCGCTCCATATGCCAGTGAGATGTGTTGAACCTGTAACATTATCGTGCAACCTCTGTTTTTTCTACGCATACATGCGTTTTTGCATACTATAAGTAAGTGCAATGTTTCGCTGGATAAAAAAGCCGGGGCAAACCGAGATCGTGGTCAGGCGGGGCCAGCTCTCGTGGTACTCATGGCGGGAAGTGTCGCTTCTGGGGTGCAGAAGACACAAGGGCACAAGAAGCTGCGGCCCGGCGACACACGCCAACTGGAAGGGGAAGAAAGGGAAGCGAAAGATGCAGGGTAATTAAACAAACAGCTACTCACCAGCATTCGTGAGTAGAGGCATCAAAAGCGCCACTTTTTCGCCCGCGTAGACCCGGCGTGCTTGCCTACGCGGGAACGGCAATTGTGAGAAGAAACGGCCCGTATGTGTTCATGTGTCTCGTCAATTCCTGCTTTTCAAACTCGGTGTTCTGAATTCGAATAAAGTTCACCTAAAAAGTACCATATGTTCAGTGTGGTGTCAAGCCAATAGCTACAATAGATTACTCAGACCCCTTGACGGCGCGCCTTTCAGTGGTGCATACTAAGAATGCACACGTGTGCAAGACTTTTGCTATTTGGCTTCGCACGTGTGCAAGAGTAAGAGTGCTCTGGAACGAGCAGTTTTTTTTTGCACGGAAAGAGGGGCGTTCGTTGCGACAAGATGAAGTTTCTATCGCGGATATCGCCCGTGCCGCTGGCGTGTCACATTCAACGGTATCACGCGCACTGCACGACAGTCCCCTGATTAGCGAGGGGACACGCGCGCGCATCCAGCATTTAGCGCGCGAGATGGGCTATACACCTAATGCCATCGCGCAAAGCCTGCATACACGCCAGACAAGCAGCCTCGGTCTGGTCATCACTTCTATCGCCGATCCTTTTCTGAACGATGTCGTGAAAGGCGTGGAAGAGGTCGCGCGCGCGCGCGGCTTGAGCGTGCTGCTCAGCACTTCCCATAACGATCCTGAACAGGAGCTGGCGGTCATCGAAACGTTTCGGCGTCGGCGCGTGGATGGCATCCTGGTCGCGTCCTCACGCCTGAGCAGCGAATATAAAGAGCGTCTGGCCCAGCTCCAGGTGCCAACGGTCTTGATTAATAGCCAGGCCGAATCGCAGGCAGGACAACTGCACTGGGTTGCAATAGATGACTATCAGGGCGCGAAGCTTGCCGTCGAGCATCTACTCCAGTTCAAGCATCGCGCCATTGGCTATCTGAGTGTGGGCAGTCGGCCACGTTCCGCCCGCCAGCGTCAGGAAGGCTATCAGAGCGCGCTGGCTGAGGCCGGTCTGGAGAGTCATGAAGATTGGGTACTCAGCATACCCAGTACGGAAGCGTCACCGGAGGAAGATGTGCTTGCGGGGCAACAGGGATTGCCGCGCTTACTCGCTGCCGGGGTGACGGCTGTCTTTTGCGCTAACGATATGATCGCTATTGGCGCGCTCCAGGCCTGCCGCGAACATGGCATTGCGGTCCCTGAGCAACTGAGCATCATCGGCTTCGACGATATCATGGTCGCCAGTTATGTCACGCCCGCGCTCACAACGATTCGCCAGCCAAAAGCAGAGTTGGGGCGCATCGCCACGCGCACGCTACTCAACCTGCTCGACAAGCGCCCGGCCTACAATCATACGCTTCTACCTACGCTGATAGTACGCGCCAGCACAGGCGAAGCAAGAGCGATAACCGCAAAACGAGACCTCGCCAGCGGAAGAAGCTGATGACTGCCTCTATCCTTGTGCGTGGTGGGAGAATCTCGCGGGAGACCCAGACGACAGGGAGCACGTTGGCGGAAACGGTTCCAACCTGATAAAAAACGGCCCATTCCTCCTCGATCTGAAAAACGCAGAACATTCAGCCTCGGCTCTGTCCAGTCGGTCCATTGCCCCGATGTGGTACAGTAGACACGGAACATTTTGCGCGAGAAAAGCGTCCAGGCCAGCAAAATACAGGCTTGCTGGTTTTTAACGTGAAGGAATAGGGCATCATGAAACCGGAAACGGAGGCTCTGCTGCGTCAATGTCGCACCGCGTTATTACAGCAGAGCGATGAAAACGTGGCGGCGCTGCTGGCATACTGGTTTGAGACGATGATCGGCGAGGAGCATATGGAAGAGGACATCGACGACCTCTGCCTGCTGCTCGATTACCGGGTACAGTCATGGGGCGCGCCGACTGTCTACGCCACATATACCTCCTGGTGGGAGGTTGAGGGCTATCTGGAACCCGGCGAGGGCATCTTTACCTGCACCGATGTGCGGTCTCTACGCCTGCGCCTGCTGGACATGTCGCCCAAACAGCTCGACTTGCTGGTAGAACTGGCCTTTCAGGTGCGTTCGCTCCTGGCTGAGATGGACGGCCAGTCACAGCCCGCGACGGGTCATGAAGGGTTGCGCGAAACAGCCGCCTGGATAGCACAGGCCGCGCCCCCAACCAGGCACGTTGCACCATCCACCCCACCACCTTCATTCGAGCCCGCGCCTGACCCGAACAGAGAGCAGCAACGTCTGCGCGATAAAGACCAAGCACGCGATGCCAACCAGATGGGCTACCTCATCATTTCCACAGAGACGAACAGTTGGGTGAAAGACATATTTCGCCACGAATGTAAAGTTAACACCCGCCCGTGCCTCTGGATCGAGCTGTTAGAGTCCCAACGCGCCCGCCTGTGCATGGATTTTAAGACGCTACTCAAACGAGGTCGTAATGCCGACAGTGTTGGCCCACAGGTCCAGCAGCAGATCTCAGCCCTGGCTACGCCTTTCATTGTTAGAGCAGCAGAGGAGCGTTACGAGGCCCGCTTTTACTGGGCCACGAAGCATCGAGCCATCCTCGACGGCATAGATGTGGCCGACGCAAAACAGGCCGCGCAAGAACTCCTCACCCGCTGGCCCACGCTGCTCAAAGAACTGCCGCCCGCGCCTCTCTCTATCACGCGCTACACTCCTCCCGATCCGCTCTGGAAACAAACGCTGCACAGCCTGAAAGAGCAGGGTAACACGCAACCACCGCCCCCACTGGCGGAGACGATAGTGCTGCCCGCGCAGTGGGAAGAGTTGCTCACCAGAGAGCAGC
Source organism: uncultured Ktedonobacteraceae bacterium (assembly GCA_964250225.1). Classification (GTDB taxonomy): domain Bacteria; phylum Chloroflexota; class Ktedonobacteria; order Ktedonobacterales; family Ktedonobacteraceae; genus Paraktedonobacter. The sequence goes on from CAXUEY010000058.1 coordinate 17,969, forward strand.
TCCTGGCCTTCCTGCACTTTCTGGATCTCCCTGCGCGCCCGCGGGAAATCAAAGCGCCGCTGGTGCAAAGCCTGCAAGAGCGCCTGAACAGCGACGCAACGGCGTGTGCACAGTTCTTCGAGGTTTTCGCACACGAACTGAGCGTGCCACCCTGGGAGCTAGAAACGCTGCTGAGTTGCACCACAACCGAGCGCAAACGCTGGGTCGAAGAGGACAGGCTACCGGTTTTTGACTACGATAGCTTTCGCAAAGGCGGTTCCAGCCACGACTATCCCCTCTTTGATCGGCGCGTCGTCCTGAGCACTACGCCCTCCGAGCTGGAGACGTGGCGCGCTGAACACCAGGCACAGGTGAAAGCGCGTCGTAGCGCGAGCGCGCGAGCGGCAGCAGCCCAGAGAAAAGCCCGGCAATCCGAATTAGCCCCACAAGCGGCTGATGCATGAAAAACCCTTTTTGATCCATGCCGAACCAGCATTTGTGAGCATTTTATATACTACGAGTAGTTCATATTCTCGTGTCGAGGTGCTTACAATGTCTCTGTCTCCACAGGTCTCGCCCTGGCGTTGGGTGCTCACCGCGCTGACCCTGGCGCTTATTATCGTGCCAACATCTTTGGCGTATCCGGGTGTCGCGCGGGCCGTGCCAAAGAGCGGGCGGGTGTTTATCCCTGGGAGCCTGGTTCCCATCCTGCGCCATCATACGCCGTTGCATGCTTTAGCCGCTAACTGCCGGTTACAGCTCACCGTCTCTCTGCAACTGCGCAATCAGCGGCAACTCCACGCGCTGCTCCAGGCACAGAATGATCCACGCTCTCCCTGGTACCATCGCTATCTAACGCCGCAACAATTTGCCGCGCTGTTCAGCCCCAGCAAGACCACCGTCGCCCAGGTGGTAGCCTATCTGCACGCGCAAAACCTCACCGTCACTGCTATCGCCTCCAACAACACGTTAATCGACACGTCTGGCACGGTTGCCACAGTAGAAAAGGCGTTTGCAGTTACGATTGATAATTACAGTTTGAACGGGCGCACCGTCTATGCTCCGAGCAGCGAGCCTTCGGTACCAACAAGCCTGGCCGGGGCGCTGCTCAATATCAGCGGACTCGACGATGTGGCGCGCTATCGTCCCATCCTGCGCCTGGGGCATGCCGGGAGTCCCAACAAAGGCTATACCCCCGACGACGCGCGCGCGGCCTACGATATCGGCTCGCTCATCAAGGCGTCCAATGGCACGGGGCAAACGGTGGCCCTGTTTGAACTGGATGGGTATAATCCAGACGATGTGAACGCCTACCTGACTCAATACAAACTCGGCGCGCCCCACTACTCCGATGTTCTGGTGGATAACGCGCGCAACACCGCCGGGGCGGGCGCCATCGAGGTCGAATTGGACATGGAGATCGTCTCGGCCATCGCGCCGGGAGCCGCGCAGAACATTTATATCGGTCCCAATTCCTCCAGCGGCGTGCTCGATACCTATAACCGCATCGTGACCGATAATAGCGCGAAGGTGATCAGCACCAGCTGGGGCTTGTGCGAAACCAATTCGGACAGCGCCCAGTTAACCGCGCTGGATAATGTCTTTAAACAGGGCGCGGCGCAGGGCCAGGCGTTCTTCTCCGCTTCTGGCGACTCCGGTGCCTACGATTGCAACACCGACACCCTCGCGGTGGACTCGCCCTCGGACGATCCCTACGTGGTCGGCGTGGGCGGCACAAATCTGCAAGTGGGGAGTAACGACACCTATGGCAGCGAAACCGCCTGGTCCAGCACCGCCGAAACCAAATTCAGCGCCAAAGGAGCTGGCGGCGGCGGCGGCTACAGCACGGTCTTCCGCAAACCATCCTACCAGACCGGTCCCGGCGTCGATAGCAATAGCATGCGCCACATCCCAGATGTCGCGGCGAACGCTGATCCCGCCACCGGTTACGCCATCTCCTGCACCGTGCTGATCGCTGGCTGTTCCCTCACCGGCTGGGTCACTGTGGGTGGGACCAGCGCCGCCGCACCCATGTGGGCTGGCATCGCCACTGACGCCAACGGCTATCTGCTGAACCAGAAGAAAACCACCCTCGGAAATGCCAGCGCGCTGCTCTACCAGCTTTTCAACACCAAAGAGGCTTTGAGCGCCTATCACGACATCACCGGCGGCGACAACCTGTACTACAAAGCTGGCCCCGGCTACGATCTCGCCACCGGCATCGGCACGCCCGACGCCTGGAACTTCGCGCGCGACGCGGCTGCCATCACCGGTAACACTACTAAAGAGACGCTCCAACCTCCTAATAGTGTTTTTGATGCTCACCAGGTATAGAAACTTTCCAGGCCATGTGTTCCCAACGCCAGAGAAAGCTCGCCTCCGTGATGGATCTCATGTTCAAGGACATGCCAGACAATCCACTGTCGGGTGTGCGCAGGCTCTTCTTCCAGCCCTTGATCCCGTAGCCATGCCTGGTGAGAGGCCGGGGGTGAAAAAAGCTGCTCCAGATCAGCGGAAGTCCAACGATCCAAAGCAGAGGAGATCACGCGCCAGCTCTTCTCAAACATGGCGACCAGTGAAGCTGCCTTGTATACGGCTGGCTCGTCATTGTCCTCGCCATCGTTCCAGTCAAGGTCGAGGTCTCCTTCACCCATCCATAGGTGGAACCAGTTGAAGCGCGCACCGATCATATGTTCGAGAAGCTCTCCCATAGAACGGTATTGTGCTACGATAGGGAAGGCAAGTTGTTCAGATGAAAGCGATGCGATGGTTTTGACGAGAGCTTGTTGATAGTTCTCCCAGCCGTGTTTGTAGAAAGTGATGAGTGGAGATGCCTGTTCAGTCATGAATGTTTGCTCCTTGCTTCTGATGATATGCTCTCATAAACGGGAACGTGAGTACCATACCATAGAGAAGGGGCCAAAACTTCTTCTCGCTTGCTCTTTTGCTGAACCTCTCGTCCCTCTTCCTATGCAACACTGCTCGCGGAAGGATATAATAAAAAAGCTCGTGAGGCATCTATCCCAGGTGGTATCAAAACAAGCAAGGCGCGCTTGCACCTTGAGAAGGAGAAATTGACTTTATGATCCTGGAAACATTAACTATTGATCCCGCTGAACTGGCGCGGAGAACTGGCTGGAGCATCAAGCCGGAAGGCGCGTGCAAAGACGAGATCTGTGTGCCACTGCCACCCATGCCCACGCAGGGAGTGGACGCGCGTGTCCTGGCTGAACGTCTGAATATGCCCCTGTTACACGATAAAGAACACGATCTGTGGGCGCTTGGCCCTGAGAGTGGCGGGCGCGTGCTCAACAGCGCGGTGACGCCTGAAATTGTGCTGCCCGACCTGAACGGCCAGCCCTTCGCGCTTAGTTCGTTGCGCGGACAAAAAGTGCTGTTGGTGGCCTGGGCCTCGTGGTGAGGCTGCCGACATGATCTGCCCGTGTGGCAGAAATTGCGCACCGAACTGCATCCGCTGGGCCTGGAAATCGTGACCGTCGCACTCGATACCGCCGGGGCAGAGGCGGCGCGTCCCTGGATCGAGGCCGCGCACCCCAACCATCCCTCGCTGATCGACCAGGCACACGTGCTCGACGAGCTGCTGGGGGTCGTGAATGTCCCCAACGGCGTCTGGATCGACGAGGCAGGTATGGTCGTGCGTCCGCCTGAACCGGCCTATCCTCAGCGTCCATCTTTCTTCAAATCGGAAACGCCCGACACATCCGACACGGCATCATCTGCCCCGAAAGAGCGTCCTGCCCAGATCTCCAATCCAGTTGTGGCGGAGGTGATGAAGATCCGCATTCAGCCCGAACGCTATATCGCGGCCCTGCGCGATTGGGTTGCCAATGGCTCCGCCAGTCCCTACGCGTTCGCCCCGGAAGAGGTCATCCGGCGTTCGCAGCCGCGTGACCTGGCGCTTGCGGAAGCCGCAGCCAGCTTTGAACTGGGTCAATATTTGTATCGCCAGGGAGCGACAGACGATGCAGTCCCCTGGTTCCGTAACGCGCACCGCCTCCAGCCTGACAACTGGACGTACAAGCGCCAGGCCTGGACCTTCGCTGATCCGCGCCAGGGGCCAACCGAACTCTATGACAGCGATTGGCTCTCCGATGTGCGCAAGATCGGCGCTGAGAACTACTATCCGCCGCTGGATATGTAGCGAAGCAGGGGCGACAAGGCACCTCCGGGGTGGGGCGAGCAGTTTTCTGCTCGCTCACGCTCATATTTCCCGCTGCAAGGTACGCGAACGCCCTTACCACTTCTCAAGTTGATGCGTATGGACCTGGTCCAAACCTCTTAAAAGAGTAACCACTTTTAGCGGATACCAGCCTCAACGCGCTGGCCCTTCGCAGAGCTTGTGTCGTCCACGCTCTGTGCGCGTTGAAGCTGGTTTTTATGTGCCCTTTACACGATTAGCGGCGGCAAATGCTCCACATGCTCTTCTTCGACGACGACCAGTGGCTTCCTGCGTGGGGAGCGTCTGGTGAAGAGGTGGCGCGTCGTGTCGCCCAGGGAAGATGGTAGCGTTCTCAGGAAACGCGGGTGGTGCAGCACATAGCGCGTCAGGAGCGGCTGGAGAGACTTCCAGAGGCCAGCTACCTCGCCACCCTCACCGGAGCGAGCGGGATGCTCAGAACTCTGGGGATCGGCCCAGCGTTCGCGCGTGTAGATATCGCCCAGGCGTTCAAAGGTCACTGCCTCGCCTGGAGCGACCACCGCGAGCGCTTGCATATACTCGTGGGGAGTCTGCGAACGCCGATTGGCGAGGCCAGCCCAACCTGCCAGCACGCTGACCCGGCCATAGATCTGGCTAGGCAGGCTCAAGCCCTGGAAGAGACGCCGCCACCAGAGGTTGAAGTAGAGCAGGCCACCCAGAATAATCACAACCAGCGCGAGCAACACAACCCCGACATCCATGCGGATCTGGCTGCCTCCAGAATTGCCGGTATTGGATGTTGATGAGCCACTACTATCATTGCCGGCGAGCAAACCCTTTTCCCTGTCAGTGATCGCGCGGTTGGAGCCGGGAGAATTGGGAGTCGAGTTGGATGCGCCATTCGACGGGGTCAAGGGGCGCTCAAAGGTTGAGAAGCTCGCCGTCGGCTCGAAATTGATCCACCCATAGCCCGCGAAGTAGACCTGCGTCCAGGCGTGCGAATCGATGCCATTCACATCCCACTGGCCCGTTTTGGCATCCAATTTTCCATTGGTATAGCCAGCGGCCATGCGCGCTGGAATACCCAGTTCGCGTGCCATCAGAGTCATGGCAGTGGCAAAGTAGTTACAAAAACCGCGATGTTCCTGGAAAAGGAACCAGGACGTGGCCTCCTGCCCACGCGGAGGAGAGGTAATGTTGACGTCGTAGGTGTAGTTCTGGCGCAAGTAGGTCTCCAGCGCTACCACCTTTTCATACATCGTTGGCGCGTTCGCAGTAATTTGCTGAGCCAGGCCCTTAATGCGCCCATCCAGATTGGCGGGCAGGCTGGTATAGGTGGTCACAATATCGGGGTTAAAGTAGGTTGGGGAGACCGTCGAATTATCCGAAAGGGGTGAAAGGGTGGGTGAAGCCGTCGGCATCGGGACCGTCTTCAACGTCTGCACATCGGCGTTCGAAACATAGGACGTTACGGTATAGACGTCACCCGCCGAGAGATGTCCATTCACGCGCAACCAGGCAGTAACCTGCGAATCAGATGAGTTGGCAACCAGCTGGACATCCTGATTTGAGGAAGCGATCTGCGAGGCGCCAAACAGGTACGCATCTTGCTCACCAGGCGCGTTAATTACCGTAATAGTCTGACGTACCGGGACCAGGTCTAGTGAGCCGTCGGAATAGGGGATATTGGCTTTATTGAGAAACGCGCTATGGGGGCTATTATACCAGTTATGCTGGCCATCGTATTGATCGTAGGTGAGCGAGGCCAGGTATTGGGTGCCATCGGTGGTTTTCACTTGAAAAACCGGGGTATCGCTAAGATTGGGATTGCCACCCAGGGCCAGTGTATTCGTAAAATTCCCATGATTCTGCGCGGTGCTCCCACCACTGACGGAGAGCAGGCGGTTCCAGGCGTTCTGTGCCTGTACCCAGGGGTTGTTGGTGGCGCTCCAGATCTGTTGCGCCGACGTATTTGTATAACCCCAGGGCAGCAGCCAGGAAAGCACCAGGATGCCCAGAGAAATGAAGGCTCCGGCCTGCATAAACTCCCAGTTCAGGTCATCGGAGCAGCGCAACCCCTGGCGTTTCCAGCGAATCGAGGACTCGTAGAGATTGAAACGCAGCAGCAAGAGCAGGGCCGCAGCCAGAAAAACCACCAGGAAGATCACATAGCCCGCATCTATTATGCTCAGATTAATCAAGAGCACCACGGCGTTGGCCAGGAGCATCAGCCAGGGGCTACGCGTGCGATAGACCAGCCAGGAACTGGTATAGGCCAGCAGAAAACCCAGGGCCAGGATCAGAAAGAGGAAGATAGAATCGTCGTTGCTACTACCCCCGTTCAAAGCGAGCGAGAGCCAGGTATGGATGTTGGCGACCAACAGAGAGCCGTGACCGGCATAATCAGCGCCGCTCGTTTGCCAGAAGGCCAGCAAGCCTCCCAGCGCTACCGCCAGCAGATGGCTCACCAGGCGCGGCACACGCCGCTGTTTGGCCGCGATGATCCCGCCAACCAGCCCCAGAGCAGTCAGCGGGGTCAGTAAATTGAGATGGTCCACCCACTGCACCGCCTGTACAGACCAGATGCAGCTATACACCACCAGGGCCAGCAGGAAAAAAGAGAACCAGCCTTCGGCCAGGCGCAGACGCGCGAAGATCTCCCCGGCTGAAGGCAACGGCGGGCGATTTTTCCCTGGCCTCTTGTCTGGCTGGGGTTCGTTGAGAATTTTTGAGAGGCGCTCTACAGTTGCGTTTTGCATATGCGTTTACCTCCGTGATGCATAACGTGCCTCAGGATCTCGTTCGAGCACCGCGCCCAGCGCATCCTGACATTTCACACGCAGCACCGGCACACCAGCTCCTTCGAGCAGAGCCAGGGTATCTTCATCAGCGGGCCGCTGGTCGAACGACGTGGCGTCAAGGCCAACGACTGCAACCTGCACGCCTCGGCGCTGCAAATGACGCACGCCGTCGTGCCAATCCCGCGATTTTGAGGGTGTAATAACGATAGCGACAGTATTTCGTCCAAAATGAAAAGCATCAACGGCCAACGCCTCTTTCAAGTCTGGCCCTGGCCCGGCAGTGACCACCGCCAGCATCTCCAGCATACGCTCGATCTGGCGCTCGCCCCGGTCCAGCGACAAAAACTCGCGTTGCTCGGCATTCACAATCATCCCCAACGAGAGATCCTGGCGTAACAGATAGGAAGCCACCGTCGCGGCAATCGTCACACCATACTCTTCGGTTGAATGCTCGCCCTCGCCCGCCTGAACCGCGTCGTGCAGGTCCAGAAAGATCCAGGCATCCAGAGCTGGGTCGAGATCGAATTCTTTGACCATCAACTGGTTGAAGTGCGCGCTGGAACGCCAGTGGATGCGATTGAGCGCGTCTCCGTGGGTATATTCGCGAATAGAGGTCGCGTTGGTAGTCGTCTGCAAAGCACGGCGCGAGAGGCGTCCACGTCCGGGCAATCCACCACTAAAGAGCACAAACTGGCTGATCGGCAGCACATGCGGCAGCACCAGCAAATCGCGCGGGCTGGTCAGTGTGACACGCCGACGGAACATACCAAAGGGATCGCCGCTGGTCGCGGTCACCGGCCCAAGCTGGAAGCGGCCCCGCTGCTTACACATAGTTCGCGCCCGCCAGGTGGCCCGTTTGCGTCCGCCCATGCTAGCAACGTAGCCCGCGCGATGCCCCGGCAGCGTCGAGCCATCGGCAATCTGCACCCACAGCTTGGGCAGCACGCTGACATTATCCAGCATCAAGCGTTCGTCAAAGACCTCGCCCACCTGGACACGCGCAGCAACCGAGGCCCGGCGAAAGATCATATTGTGCAGGCTATAGCGCGCCCAGATCCAGGAGAGTATGAAGAGCAAGAGCATCACATAGCTCAGCACATACAATACATGCCAGCCGCTACTAATCGCGAAAAAGGCCAGAAGCGCCACCATAAGAAGTGCTTGCCAGGGCCGCATAGCTTAGCGCCCCTTTCCGCCGACCACCGACGCGCCAGGCACCGGCACCGTCGTGAGAATCTCATCCAGGATGGCCTCAGAGGTGATGCCACGCACGCGCGCGGCTGGTGAGACGATAATGCGATGAGCCAGCGTTGCTTTGGATAACAATTTCACATCGTCGGGGATCACATAGCCACGTCCGCGAATGGCCGACAACGCTTGCGAGGCCCGGAAGAGCGCCAAAGACCCGCGCGGGCTGGCCCCCAGATAAATATTATTGTGGCTGCGCGTCGCACCAGTCAGCGCGACAATATATTCGCGAATTGAGGGATCAACATGAATAGAGCGCACCTGCTGCTGAATCTGGAGCAGTTCTTCGGCGCGCATGATCTGCTCAAGGTCGTCGAGGGGATGGTGGAACTGATGCGTATCGAGAATATTCATCTCGTCCTGCACACGGGGATAGCCCAGCTTGATGTTCATCATAAAGCGGTCCAGTTGCGCCTCTGGCAGCGGGAAGGTACCCTCGTACTCAATCGGGTTCTGAGTCGCCATGACCATAAATGGATCGGGCAGTTTATAGGTGACACCATCCACCGTCACCTGCGCCTCTTCCATTGCTTCCAGCAGCGCCGACTGCGTTTTGGGGGTCGCGCGGTTCACCTCATCGGCCAGCACAATCTGGGCCATAATCGGACCAGGGCGAAATTCAAAGTTGCTGGTCTTCTGGTTATAAATCGAGACACCCGTCACATCGCTGGGCAACAGATCGGGGGTAAACTGGATGCGTTTAAAAGAGCAGCCTATCGAGCGCGCAATCGCTTTGGTGAGGACCGTCTTCCCAACGCCTGGCACGTCCTCAATCAGGACGTGACCATTACAGATTACCGCGATCAAGCTAAAGGCCACAGACTCCGCCTTGCCGACGATCACCTTCTCAACATTATTAATAACTCGTTGTACCGCAGTAGATAAATCCTGTACTGACTGCATGTTTTCTCTCCCAAGATCCTGAATTGATAGCTTTGGCCCTGGAAACTGCGCTCTAGCAGCTTGCCAAAGTGGAAGACGGATTCTTCTGCTCCGCTTTGGCCAACCGCCGAACCTCTTACGCGGGCTGACGATTTCTGTAACCATATTCGGAGTGAGAAAGTTACATCCCACGCATACCAGAGCACCGATTCGACGATGTGCAACGATTATCATCAGTGTATCACAAATGTTCACTGAATTCCTCGCGAATGCTTGACCATCCGAGAGAAACTTGCCCCTACAAAAAGGTGCCGTTTTGCAAAGAAACGGCAAAACCTTTGGCTGCACGTAGCAAGCAGATTCCGAAAACCTCGAATAATTCGCGGTTATGTCTATTACTACGCTAGCAGGAGACGATTTGTCGCAAGATTTAAACAGGAGTTTTCACCGCTCGGTCTGAATTCAGAAGCGACATCGGCAGGGGCTTCTTGCGCCCACCTGTTATAATTGAATTGAACCATAAGCCGGTCTCAAAACGTCTCTGACTTATACGAAGAAACGTCTCGCCGCTCCAACACAATTGAGGGTCTTTTTTTATGGATGATACAGAAAAGTACAAAATCCACCGACAGAATATCTTGCTCGCTCGGCGCTGCCATGAATGCGATCAGGAGGCTCTGGGCCGTTGCCCGGACTGTCATAAAGGCTTCTGCCAGGATCATTTTCCCAAGCAACAACACTCGCCCTGCGCGGAAAAACAGATGCACCTGGCCCAGACGCAGGTCTGCTACGTCTGCGGCACCCAGGTCTATCCCGACCAGTGGTCGCTTTCGCGCACTTCTCATTACATTGATAATTATTTGTGCCAGGGCTGTGGACGCCACATTTGTGACGATCAGCACACCCAGCGCAAAAAAGAGCAGATCACGGTAGTACGCGACGGCATGCGCGGACATCGCTACCAGTATATTGTGCGTTATTGCGACGCGTGCTCGCCGTTCTATCGCATCGGCGGGATCAAAGGACTGACACGCTGGCTAGTTGGCGCTGGCACAATCGCGGCAGGGGTCTTTTTCTACTTCCATCCCTGAGCATTGGCAATACGCTGAAAGGATTAAGCAGGCGGGAACTGCTCTGACTGCCCGCCTGCCTCGCATTATGACACTGACACCAGGTATTCAGGCAACCTTTGCCCGCTACTCCACCAACATTCAAGAGGCAATGCGCCAGGCGCTCAGCCGCGCCAGCATCAACACGCTTCCGATCCAGTGCGCCGACCTCAGCCCGTTCTATGGACAGATGCAGTATCACCTGGGCTGGGTCGATACCACGTTCTCGCCCGTTGCCAGCAATCCAGGCAAATTGCTGCGACCAACCCTGCTACTACTGGCCTACGAGCTGACCGGCGCCTGGGGACTGAGCGCGGGCACGCCCGACTATCTGCGCCGCGCACTGCCAGCCGCCGCTGCCCTCGAACTGACGCACAACTTCACTCTGATCCACGACGACATCGTGGATGGCGATGCCGAACGCCGCCACCGCCCCACGCTCTGGACCATCTGGGGTAGCGCGCAGGGCATCAACACAGGCGATGGCCTCTTCGCGCTGGGCCGTCTGGCCTTGTGGGACTCACTCACGGTTGGCGTAGAGAGCGAGATCGCGGCTCACCTGGCGGCAGTGCTGGACCGCGCCTGCCTGATCATCGCGGAGGGACAGTATCTCGATCTGAGCTTTGAAAAACGCCAGGACATCTCCGTCGCGATGTATGTGGATATGATTAGCCGCAAAACTGCCGTCCTGATGGGGTGCGCGACTGAGATGGGCGCGCTGCTAGGAACACGCGAGACGGCGACCATCGAGAGCCTGCGCAACTTTGGCCTGGAAATAGGCATCGCCTTCCAGTTGCGCGACGATGTGCTGGGCGTCTGGGCCACCTCCGCCGAACTGGGCAAGACCCCGGCGGGCGATCTTTACCGGCGCAAGAAGAGCCTGCCCGTCCTGCACGCCCTCGAACACGCCAGCCCGCAAGATCAGCACACCCTGCACCAACTGTACCAGCAGGAAATGCCGCTACACGAGACCCAGGTTGCCACCATCCTGGAGATCTTCACGCGCACCGACACACGAGTCTACTGCCTCTCCTTTCTACGCGAGCAATGCGCCCGCGCCCGCCTGGCGCTCAACAACGTTCCTCGTCCCAACACCACCAGCGCCGCCCGCGCCCTGGAGGATATGGAGACGTTACTGCACTTCGTGGAGGCGACGATTCGCGCGTAGTGTGCGCGATAAAAAAGAACATCTCAGGAACGTACTTAGCAAGCAAGGGGTATAAAAAAGAACATCGCGGGAACATATCTGCGATGAAACCTGTTCGTCCCCATTCATGATAGAATGGATGCATGCTGATCCACTGGTCACAATCGTGTGCGCTGGGATACCTGTAGAAAAGCATTGCGCCTGGAATGGAGAATAATATATGTATCATCGCCTCACTGACCCCAAAATAAGTGTCTGCATCGTTTTTGTCTCCGCGATGTTTATGTCCATTATGGATGGAACGGTTGTAAATGTGGCTCTGCCCGCGCTGAGCAGGCAGTTTCATGTTCCCAGCACTTCGATTGACGCAGTTATCGTGGGCTACCTGGTCAGCCTGGCGGTGGTGATTCCGGTTTCTGGCTGGTTGGGCGACCATTGGGGTACCAGGCGCGTTTTTCTGATCGCGCTGGCGCTCTTCTGCCTGGCCTCCGCGCTCTGTGGTCTGGCGCAAACGCTGCCCATGCTCGTCGGCTTCCGTGTGCTGCAAGGCATCGCGGGTGGCGCTCTCACCCCGGTGGGCACAACCATGCTCTATCGCGCGTTCCCACCCGAAGAACGCGTCAGTGTCTCGCGTATCCTGAACATTCCAACGGTGATCGCGCCTGCCAGCGGCCCGGTGATCGGCGGCTTGCTGGTGCAGCAACTGTCGTGGCGCTGGGTCTTTTATATTAACGTGCCGATTGGTATCGCGACCCTGCTGTTTGGCATCTTTTGCTTACGCGAGGTGCGTCACGAGGGAAAATCTGCTGGACGCTTCGATCCAGCGGGCTTTCTGCTGGCCGGGCTTGGTCTGGCGCTCCTCATGTATGCCCTGACCGAAGGACCAACCTATGGCTGGACTGCGCTCAACATTCTGGTGAGCGGCTGTGTGGGTCTGCTGCTCCTGGCTCTGTTTGTCGTGGTTGAACTTCGCGTGCGCACCCCCATGATCGATCTGCGTTTGTTCCGTGACCGCTTGTTCCGCACCGCCAACCTGGTGACGATGTTCTCCAGCGCGGGATTTCTTGGCCTGCTCTTTGTCGCGCCACTTTTCTTGCAGGAGGCACGCGGCACCTCAGCGCTGGTTTCAGGACTGACGACCTTTCCTGAGGCCATTGGGGTAGTTGCGGCCACCCAGATCGTCGCGTCACTCTACCCCAGGGTAGGGCCGCGTCGGCTCGTGGCTGTAGGGCTTACAGGTGTTGCAATCATCATAACCCTGTTCTGCTTCATAGGCCTCGATACAAATCTCTGGCTGATGCGCGGGCTGATGTTTCTAACCGGCGCGGGCATGGCCTTCACCTTTATACCTACCCCGGTTGCCACCTTTGCCACGATTTCGCCAGCCGATACCGGCAAGGCTTCGGCCCTCTACAATGCCCAACGCCAGCTTGGATCTGCCCTGGGCATCGCCCTCATTGGCACCGTATTGAGCATTGTCGGGCCGGTGATTGTCAATGCACATACTCCAGCACAGCCGAATCTGGCAGCCTACAATGCCGCCTTCCTGACCGCCGCCGCGCTCGCCCTGCTCGCCGCTGGCATTGCGCTCTTCATTCGCGATCAAGATGCAGCCGTCACCATGCGCCGCAAAAATAGCCCCAGGAGTGCCGCAGAGATTAAGAAAATAGCTGAAGCCGCACCAGAGGTTATTGTAATGGAATAGCGGTGAAGAATTATGTGTAAAGCACGTATATTCTCAAGAATAGACCACTGTTTCAAGGCTGAAAGGAAATTTCTATGTTGAGACGCTTTGCCCGTGTCTGCCTCCTCTGGCTGATTATCTCTACGTTGAGTATGACGCTCGCTCCCGCTGTCTCTGCGCAACATGCTCAGAGCAGTGCGCTGGCTGCACCGGGCATAGATGCAAATTTCATCTACCAGCAGCTTTTCTCGATGGTGACGCACTTTCAGCGGCGCGAAGCGGGCTATGGGAGCGCGTCGGGCACTGGACACGACGGCTTCGCGCACTACTGGTCGCAGGAGATGCTGAGCCTGCTGGGTGACTATGGGGCGCAGGTGCGCAATGATACGTTCCCCATCCAGGGATGGCGCAGCAGACAGGCCACGGCTCCAGCCGTCAATGTTGAGGTCACGGTACCTGGTATCCTGCACCCGGAGCAGATCGTTGTGATTGGCTGCCACTATGATGGGATGGCCTTCTCCACGCAATCGGCCAACGACGACGGTAGTGGCTGCGCCATCGAGCTGGGTGTAGCAAAGGCCATGAGCGAGTTCTGGCGCGCCAACCATCTCTACCCGGCGCGCACCCTGCGCTTCGTTATCTTTGACGCCGAGGAGCAGGGGCTTTACGGCTCGTTTCAGTATGTCAATCACACGGCGAACGGGGACCTCAACAATATCGTCGCGATGTTTAACGAAGAGCAGAACGGCATCGCCTATCCCTTGCGCTACCTGGGCAGCATGTCCAATTCCCTGATGCCGTTTTATATCGAGATGTCGCCACTGCAAAATAGCGATCTCTATCCTCAGCAAGATCAGCTCTCCGCGCAACAACAGGCGAATATCCGTCTGTTTCGTCAATTGATGCAACAGGCCGTCGTCGCATCTTTCCAGCAGTTTCGCGCGCTGGGCAACCAGATGCTCACTTATCACAATGGTCACGGACAGGATGTCTGGCAGCCCATCTTCACCCCGGACCATCTGAGCTACATCCACCAGGATGACGATACTTTGGGTAGCAGCGACCAGGTGCCCTTTACGTTGGCCGGGCTGCCCTGCGCGACCTTCGTGGGCAACTCGACCTACTATGACACGAACGCGCCTGCCGGGTCGTATCCCTACGATCAGCCCCAGGACACCATCCAGTTGATGAATACCTTCGCCAATGGAAACTCGCAGCAGAGCCAGGCGCTCACCCTGGCCCTGGAGCTGCCCGGCATGCTCACCACCTGGATGCTCAGCCAGCCGACCATTCTTGGGCAGGCACCCGCTGATAACCAGCCCATCGCCGCCATCAGCAGTATCGGTCCGAGCCAGCCGGGGCAGGCTATGAGCTTTGACGCCACAGCTTCCTACGATCCTGGTGTGCAGAACGGTCATCTGAGCTATCACTGGACCTTCGGGGATGGCAGTAGCGCGGACGGCCAGAAAGTCAGCCATACATATGCGCAGTCCGGCAACTACATCCTGAGCCTGAGCGTGACCTCTGCATCTGGAGGAAAGCGCGTCGTGAGCAAACAACTCACCCTCACGCGGCCACCCGCCTATGCCAATCCCTACAGCCTCGGCGCGTCCAGCGGCACGCCCCACAGCAATGCGAGAGTCGTCCTTCCCACGCCTGTCTCCGGGCTAAGTGATCGCGTCGGCACCACCGCCGATGCCCAACGAGCGGGGCCGATCAAAGAGAAAATCTCCCCGCCTCAGACATATAGGCCGCCGCTGCTCTGGATTGCCATCGCCAGCGTGCTGGTACTACTCTGTATTCTGCTGATTGGCGGAATAGTCGTAAAAATGCAGAAACAAGGTGCAGAAACGCAATGAGTTCACGCTCACTTTGAGGGGACCTGCACGTTCTCACCGATCTGGATCCGCGACATGGTGCAGGTCCCCTCAAAGGCCCAGGATTTTTTGAAGAGTGGAGGCATGAGCTAGAAACTGTTGAGCTTCAATAGAACGGCCTCGCTTCAGCAAATACCTTCCAGCTTTCTCAAAGAGGCGCGCGGCCTCTGGTATGGGCCTTATCGCTTGTTCTGTGAGGTAGTGGCAGGTCTGCACATGGGGGATATATCGGTCGTAAATCGGCCCATAGGTCTGGGCATCTTCGGGAAAAGTGGCGTTGACGACTCGGATTGTGCGTTCCATCCACTGCTGAAATGCGATCTGCCCGATGCTTTCCCTGAGCACCACCTGGACCACGTGATGAATACGGAATGACTGGGTACCGACCTGCCGATAGATGAGGGAAAAGCTGCGCAGAAACAAAAACACTTTATCAAGCGTGTAGGAAGTGTCAGCAGACGGCCCGCTATCATCGAGATATGGAAGAGCTACCTTGATAATCTCTTCTGGGATATCATCAGGATACAAAAAGGTACAGAAGAGCAAAACCTGAGATGCAAGAGGATGCAGGCTCTCGACCTGTTGATAGGCTAACAGGAGCGTGGCAGCCGCCGACAGTGGATGATCTGCGCCCATGACGCCTCGCCGAGCGAGCAGTTGCAGATGGTGATGTTCATACCGCTGGAGATACTCCGAAAGGCTACATCCCGCCTCTTCAATATATGCTCCAGCCTGGTCCAAGGCCAGAGGGAAATTTTCGAGATCGTGGCAGAGGTGCCTTCCCTCCTGGAGCACCTCCTCTGGAACAGCTTCCAGGCTCTGATCCACTGGGAGGAGCCTGGCTCTCTGCAACAGGAAAAGACATCCTTCCTCATCCGGCAACGCTTGCAGATCGATGGAGTGAGCCTGTGCTCCTGTCAACTGAGAACGCGTGGTCAGGAGTAGATGGCCGTTGGCTCTGGATACGCCAATTTGACGGAGCAGTGCGGGATCTTCGACATTATCCAAAACGAGCAACCAGCGCCTATGGACCCGCAACCACTGTTTGACTGCTTCAACGATGCGCAAGTCGTCTTGCTCCTGCGTGTGAGGTAATTGGAGGATGCTGGCAATGGTCACCAGATCGAATACGAGAGTTGCGTAGCTTTCGGCTTTGACCCAGAACACTGCCTCATATTCGTGGGCATAGCGATAGCTATATTCCAGCGCGGTCTGGGTTTTGCCAATCCCTGCCAGTCCGGTGAGAGCCAGTGGAGGCGTGATCCCTGCAGCATGGGCAGTGTGTAGCGTCGTATAGATTTGTTGTAGCACCTCTTCTCGTCCGGTGAAAAAGGGATTGCGTGGATAGGGTACATGCCACAGAAGAGAAGGCGGTGATAGTTGCTGTTCCTGGCTGCCTAGCTCTTCAAACAACTCGTTGGGAGGAATCGCAAAGAATCGGCTCAACTGCAATCGATAGAACGCTTGAGGCACAGCTTTTCCGCGTTCCCACCGACTAATACTAAGGACGGAGACTCCCAGAGCTTCGGCCAACATTGCCTGGGACAAGTGGCGGTTCCGGCGTTCTTTGCGTAAACGCTCCCCAAGATGCATGATCCTTTTCCTCCTAACGACCATCTGGTGCGATTTTTGATCAGTCCTTCATTATAAAACAAGAAAAGCAGTAGAGTAAACATTAAGAGCAAGCTGATTAGAGACTGACCAGTGTATGACATGGTGCGAGGCTATCGCTTACAGTAAAATAGATACAGAAATATAAATACTTACCACCTAAATGTTGTTCTGTACACAGTTAGCTTAGTGCATCGACTAAACGATTAGATAGGATTTTTCTCGTGGAAAAGCAAAAATTCGAGCAAACGCAACGAAAAAGCGTTTATCTTCCTCTTACAGCGTTATTTGTCCTTACAATTGTACTGGCTTCCTTCGTTTTCACGGAGCAAGCTGCCAATGCTGCAACTGTAAAACAAAACGTATCTTCTTCGTATCTTATCGTAACACATCTT
>CAXUEY010000059.1:0-34729 GCA_964250225.1 uncultured Ktedonobacteraceae bacterium
TTTCTGTAGCTCTGCCGACACACGCGAACGGACATCGTCGAAAAACGTCCAGCACGCCTGTAGCAGCGTCAGGTCACGTTCCAATTCTTCGCTCGACATGGCGTGTTTGTCGATGCTCGAGAACGCGAACGAGACGCCCCAGAAGTCAGTTGAGCCCGTACCCGGATAGCGCTCAACCACGCTGACGGTGGGGATGGCCGCGAACTCCGCACCCATCCCCACCAGGTTCGCCACCGGTGCGTAGCGGGGAAAATAGGCTTGTACCCGTGTAATCGCGGCCTCCTCGGTCTTCGCACCACGCTCAAGGCCGGGCCAATCCGGTGCCACCGCCACCACCCGCTTACCTTTCGAGCCGATTTCGAGCATCACCCGAAGTTCGTCAGCCACCGCTACTTCCAGCACTGAAGGCTGTTCAATCATAGAAGTCTCCTTTCCTATGTGTGTGCGCAAAACGGCACATTTCTCTTGTGAAAGTATCTCATGAAAAGCGGTCAGATTTGGCCCGCATTGCAGGCTCTTGATGAGAAGGAAAAATTCCTCGCTTGCGCAAGCGAGGAATTTTTCAGATCCGTTTTGTAGCAGCGAGATCAGGCCACATCGCTGAGAGGGGCGGACGTTTGCGTTTTATGGGCCAGGAAGCGCTCAACCGCTTCTTGCAGGCGCGCCTCGCTGCGTGGACCGAAGCCGGGGAGCCGACGCACGCGTTGCTGGCGTGTGGCGTGCCAGAGCTTCTCAGGCGAATCGATCTCCAGTTCTTTATAGAGGCGCACAGCGGTCTGCACGCCTATAAAATGCACAGCCATCAATGCACGCACACCACGCGGCAGCGATTGCAGACACAGGTCGCTATAGAACGTCATCGCGCCCGTCTGGACCAGCTCGGTGATGCGGCTGCGCAAGCGCTTGCCGAGTCCAGGCACAGACAGAGCCTCACCGCGCGCCAGGATCGCCGTGACCGGCTCACTGAGGTCCAGCACGCCACGCGCGGCATTGCGGTACGCCTGAACGCGATAGGGATTGGCGTTCTGGATCTCCAGAATCTCCGCGATATTTGAGAGCACCTCGGCGATCTGGCGATTGGTCACCTCAGGCTGCTTCACTGGCTCGATCTCCAGACCTGGCAGCACTGGCTGCATCTGCGCCCGCACACTTTTGATGGGAGCGGGTGGAAAAAGATGAATGGTTTGTGTGAGCTGCATGATATCCATGAGGTCAGCTCCTTTCCCGTCGGGGGTAGATTGACAATTTTTCTGCTAACAAGCTATTCTTTTTGACGCGTTATAAAACGGAACGATGAAGCTGACTTCGTGTAGACTCTACATTGAATTCTTGTTCTAAGTATACCATAAAATACGCAAAAAAGCAAATCTATGTCTCTCTTTCCTTGACTTTTTGCCCAGCACATTGTATCCTTCCGTTGGCCGAAACCAGGTTTTTTTTTGCCCCGGTGCTCTGCTGGGCCTTTGGAGTACACGTGTCCTGGCTGATATCTATATAAAAAGGTGTGATTGATGGAAACGAATGAAATACTGCATATTTTTCAAGAATTAGGGGTGGTCACGCATGGGCATTTCCTGCTCAGTTCCGGGCGGCACAGCGATGAATATTGGGAAAAATTTCGCGTCTTTGAGCATCCGCGTGTGACTGAACAATTGTGCCGTGAGATCGCGAACCGCTATCGCGCAAGCAACGTGGCAGTGGTGGTCGGCCCCACAACGGGAGGCGGACTAATGGCCCAGGAGGTTGCGCGGCAGTTGGGGGTGCGGTGTATGATTGCCGAGCCGGTATCCACAGGCGGGCGCGAGCTACGGCGCGGCTTTGTGCTCCAGCCCGGTACGCGAGTGCTGGTAGTAGACGATGTGCTGACCACCGGCCTCTCAGTACGTGAGACGTTGGAGGCGCTACGAGCGTATCAGCCAGAGATCCTGGGTGTTGAGGTGATGATTGATCGCAGCAATGGCGAAACCAACCAGCAGTTTGGTGTACCTTTCCAGGCGCTTTTCACCGTGACTGCCGCTCGCTCGTATCATCCAGCGGACTGTCCGCAGTGTCGCGAGGGGCTTCCTGTGGTGAAACCCGGCACGCGCAAGATGCCTGGCCTGGCGTAGAGTAGAAAGGAGCGCCGCACGGCTCCCGCGCCTGACAGACGGCGGGGAACGCGCGCACACAGTTACCCCATGAATTTCCTTGAAAAATTGCTCGCTGCCGAACGCAGCAACCATTCGCTACTCTGCGTGGGCCTTGATCCAGAGCTGGAGCGTCTGCCTGAGCCACTGCGCGAACTACCGGTAGAGAAGGCCGTGGTCCAGTTTTGCCGCGCAATTATCGAGGCAACCGCACCCTACGCCTCGGTCTTTAAACCCAACCTGGCTTTTTTTGAGGTGCTGGGACCGGCTGGCCTGCTGGCATTTCAGGAGGTTGTACGCGCCATTCCCACGCACATTCCCGTCATAGCCGATGCCAAACGCGGTGATATCGGCAACACTGCACGCAACTATGCCGCTGCGATCTTCGAGACCTATGGTTGCGATGCCGTCACAGTCCATCCCTACCTAGGCCACGACGCGGTGGCACCTTTTCTAGCCTATCGCAACAAGGGCGTCATCCTGCTCTGCCGCACCTCAAACCCTGGCGCGCGCGATTTCCAGGATCTCCCCGTCCAGGACACCGATGGCGTGAGCAGGCCGCTGTATGAAGTGGTGGCCAGGCGCGTACAGAACTGGAACGAGGCGGGCAATTGTGGGCTGGTCGTGGGCGCGACCTATCCTCAGGAGATGCAAGCCATCCGTACCCTCTGCCCGGATCTACCAATTCTCGTGCCCGGCATTGGCGCGCAGGGCGGCGATCTGGAAGCCACGGTACCCGCCGCGGTGGACGCGCAGGGCGAACGCGCTATGATCTCGATCTCGCGCGCGATCCTCTACGCCGACGCTGGCCCACACTATGCCGAAGCTGCTGGCAATGCTGCACGCGCCTTCTGCGAGCAGATCAATCAAGCGCGCCATGCTGCTGTAAGGTGAGTGGTTGGCTCTCCAACGCGAGAGCGGCGAGAAGAGAGGCCGATGAAACTGCACATCGAGCTGGCCCCGCAACATAAAAGCGGACTGCCCCTGCGCAATCCAGTGATACTGGCTGCCGGTACCGCTGGTTATGGTGTCGAAGCGGCCAAAAGCGTCGAGATCCACCGTCTGGGCGCGTTTGTCACGAGCAGCGTCACCCTGCATGCCCGGACAGGTGATGCTCAACCGTTGTTGCTGGAAACCGCCTCTGGCCTGCTGTGGGCGCTTGAGCGAGCAAGTCCAGGTGTGAGAAAAGTGCTGAAAGCCTACGCCTCGACCTGGGCCGCCTGGCAAACACCGGTGATTGTCAGTCTCGCGGGTACGACTCTTGCCGATTTTGCCGATCTCGCAGCGCGACTTGAGGGCGTGCCAGGGGTCGCCGCGCTCGAATTGAACCTGGCCTGTCCCGATCTCGACGCCGATGGCGCGCCGTTCGGTGCTGATCCAGCCAGGACGAGCCGATTGGTCGCGGCAGTACGTCGTGAGAGCACACTGCCCTTGATTGCTAAACTCGCGCTCTATGACGGCGATCTGCGTCCCATTGCCCTGGCAGCCGCTTCCGCCGGTGCTGACGTGCTCACGCTAAGTGCGGCCCTGCCGGGTCTAAGCATCAATATCCAGCAGCGGCGCCCCGCTCTGCTCGGCTGCCTCTCCGGGCCTGCCATCAAGCCGCTGGCTCTGCGTCTGTTCTACGACGTTGCGCGTGAGATGCGCCAGGCCTATCCGCTGGTCCCCTTGATCGGCGGCGGAGGCATCGCCCACGTCCACGACGCCCTCGAATTTCTCATGGCCGGGGCCACGGCTGTACAGATTGGCACCGCCAGTTTCGTGAACCCACGTGCAGGCGTTGAGATCGTCGAGGGGATCGAAGCATTTATGCAACAGGAGGGGATTGGCGATATTGGGGAGCTTATTGGGGTTGCACTACCAGGCTCATAGCGTATCTGTATGCACAGCTTATTGCGCGGGAAACCATGTACAAGCGATACTCCTGCGCCCAGTTTAGGGTGCAGGAGTATCGCTTTGCTGTTAACAGGCGGAGAAGGATGCGAAGCCAAACTTATTCAACAACAGCCAGCCTGTTTCCAAAGGGGATGCGCGTACCCGCATTACGCGTAGACGTAGCGAGAATACTGGCAAAAGCAGCCAGCCAGGAGATCACAGCCGTAGCAATTGCTAACCAGCCGCCAATCTTCAGCAGGACGGTACTGTCGCCGGCCAACGAGCCTATCGTCAAAAACAGGTAGGCCAGGAAGAGCACGCCTAAAACAGCCATCAATGAAGCGTTCGTTCTCAGCGCCCCAAAGAACAGCACTGCCAGTATAATGGTCCAGCAAAGGAAGATCATGCCCATAAACAGGTGAACGTCTCCTCCCACAGCCCCTAAAAAGTGCAGGTTTGGCATAAACATCAGACCCAGGAGGGCCAAAAAACCTCCATACGCGGTAAAGGTTGTCGATGTAAGCAGGTATCCTTTACGGAATTCCCACATCCCTGCCAGAACCAGAATAATCCCCAAGATTACCGAGGCTATCCCCACGCCGGGACGCATTGCCCCTGAATCAAAAGGAATAATGAAACCGGTATAGAAACAGCCAATCACCGCAGTGATAAAGCCTATCAGGACTAAACCAAGTGGAGCCGGGCTCGCTACACCCCCTGTCGCTACATCTACATTGCGTGTTTCAGTCAGCCGAGGATCGTTTAAGCGAACTTCGCCCAGCCGGGCATCGTTGCGCCGGGACTCACTGACTCGTGGCTCATTTTGAGGAACGTCATATTGTGCCATCGTCCGATTCTCCTTTCAGAAGAGATTTTTTCAAACTCTATGCTCTTTTTACAAGCATAAGTTTGAAACAGTATAATAACGGAATCTAGTGGAGAAGCAAAGAGCTTGTTTCTCTATCATCCTTCGCGCTTCTCCCTGCATCCTTCTATCAACAAGTATGGAACTTCCAGGTTAGAATTGGGTAAATTCTGGCTGAAGAGAAGAAAGGGTTGAGGCATCCCAACAAACTGTTCTGCTTGCATCCCGCACTTTGCTCTGCTATATTCACTCACGGTGGGGGTGTTGGGGTGTTGGGTGTGAAACGCGCAAGCTGAGAGGATGCCATGCCAAAATTGCCCACATATGTCCTTCACTGGTCGGAGGAGAACCAGGTCTATGAACTCACCAGTAATGGACGCGCGGAACAACGTTTTGGACGAGAAAGCGGGCCGTTATGGCTTCATTTTCTGGAAACACATACCTCCTTTGCTTTTCAGGGACGCGAGGGTCGGTTATCGATTATCAAAGAAACACGCCCGCGAGGTGCAGGGTATTGGTATGCGTATCGCACGTCTGGCCAACGCACCGCCAAACGTTATCTTGGAAGTGCAAGCACTGTGATGATAGCGCATTTAGAGGAGGCTGCTGGCATACTCAGTAGTATGGACATCGGTACACAGACCACGCGAGAGCGCAAGGAGACAGAGACGCGATTTTCTCACCCAACCTCGCTGCTCCTCCCAAAGTTGTTGCCACCGCGCCTGCCCTCCCTGCTCGTTGAGCGCCTGCGCCTGCTGGAACGGCTGGATGCTGCCCTGGAGCGCAAACTCACGCTTCTCGTGGCTCCTGCTGGCTCTGGCAAGACGACCCTTGTCAATCAGTGGGTACATGAACGCCAGGCACGCGGTTGGTCGAGACCTTTGGCCTGGGTTTCACTCGATAAAGATGACAACGATCTGTTCCGCTTCTGGCGTTCGATCATCACGGCCTGCCAGGAGTTCCAGCCTCGTCTGGGACAGGCCGCGTTAGCATCCCTCTCGCGGCCTTTGCAGCCGCCTTTCGCGTCACCACCGCTGGAAACGGCCCTGACATTGTTCCTCAATGACCTCGCGCATCTGACTCAGGGTGGACTGCTCATCCTGGACGATTATCATACAATCGAGGAACCACGCATCCACGAAATGCTCACCTTCTTCCTCGATTATTTGCCAACGACGTTCGGTGTCCTTTTGCTGACGAGAGCCGAGCCGCTCCATTTGCCGCTCCTGCGCTGGCGTGCCAAAGGAGAACTCTGCGAACTGCATGGAGCCGATCTCCGCTTTTCGCTGGAAGAGACGGCAAGCTTTATGAGCCAGGCTTTCCCTACTCCACTCTCAGATGAGGCGCTCAAACAGCTTGACGAATCCCTGCAAGGTTGGGTGGCTGGCTTGCGTTTGTTAACCCTTTCGCTTCCCTGGCCCGCGAACAGGACAACATCTGAGCAGATGACAGTACGCGCGGCCGAGCACGCGCTCGTTTCCCTGGACCAGCAGACTTCGCCATCGTCTCCCTACTGGCCCCTGCTGGATTACTTTGTGACGGAGATCCTCAAAGCGCAACCAGAGCCGTTGCAACGCTTTCTCCTGCAAACCAGCGTGCTCACTCTCCTGAGTGGTCCTCTCTGTGAAGCTGTGACCGGCGTAAAGAACGGTGCGGCACAGTTGGAAGCGATAGAACAGGCTGGACTATTTCTCGAAGCGCTGGATGGAACGTGGTACCGTTTTCATACCCTCTTTGCGGAGGCGATGCGCCGCGAGGCCACTCTGCGCTTGGGCGAAGAGACGTTGCGCACGCTGTCGTTACGCGCAAGCCACTGGTACGAGCAGCACGCGATGACCTCAGAGGCGATTGAGGCAGCTCTGTTGAGCCATGATTTTGAACGGGCCGCTCTGTTGATTGAGCAGGTGGATATGGAGGGACAGATCTCTGAACTCTACACGGCGCGTCGCTGGCTCGAATGTCTCCCAGAGGAGGTACTTCGCGCACATCCAATGCTCTGCTGGCTTGCTGCGCTTTCGCTCCAGGTGCCCCAGGAAAAGACTCCTCTCCCCACGGCGGTGAGGGAACGCGCGGAAATGCTGTTGCACATGGCGGAGGAGGGTCTGGACCAGCAGAGCCAGCCAGATTTCCTTGGGCTGATCGCTGCATTACGCGCGATGAGTGCCTGGCAGCAAGCGTTGTTTCCCCGCGCGATAGAATACGCGCAGCAGGCGCTTATTCTGCTGCCGCGTGACAAGCAAGCTGATCTGATGCAAATATGGCGCGGCGTTTGCCTGTTCATTGTCGGAACTGGATGCATGTATGATGGAGAATTTGCTGAAGCGCGATCTTCCTTTCTAGAGGCGCACAAGTGCAACTTGACCACTGGCGATAGGCATTTCACGAGCGGCCTGCTTTTGCTGGTAGGTGTGTGCAGCTACATGCTCGGCGAATTGCACCAGGCGCGCGAGTATTACCAGCAGGCGCTCTCCGATGCCAGGCAGCAAGAGGATCGCGAGGTTATCGCTCGATCATTATTGGGTCTGGCAACCATCGCTTTTGCCTGGAATAACCTCTCGCTCGCAGAGCAGCAGGTAAACGAGGCCCTGGCGCTCGCGCCTGGTGAAGACATGGATCTGCACAATGATGCGGCCTTGCAACTCGCGGAACTCGCGCACGCACATGGGCAGATCACCTCAGCCCAGCAGCAGATAGCTGTCCTTCTGGCTCGCCTTCAGATGGCTACAACACCCGAAGCCGCGCATTCGCTTCCCAATGCCCTGGTTTTTTCGGCTCATCTCTCTCTGATGGTGGGTGATCGAGAAAACGCGAGCCGCATGTTAGAGACGCTTGACCTTGAGGCGCATGTACCGGCCAGAATACTTCACGCACGCCTTTTGACTTCTCAGGACCGATTTCACGAAGCAGTTCTTCAGCTTGAGCGTTTGCTTCCCGTTGTCCAGGAGTGGCGCCACACCATTGAGATCCAGGTCCTGCTCTCCCTGGCCCACGCCGCCTGCCGGGAAAGCCTGCAAGCCCGGCAGTGGCTCCAGCAGGCACTCTCCCAGGCGCGCAGCGCGGGCCTTGTTCGCCTCTTTCTCTCTGAAGGGGAACCTCTGGCTCGTCTGTTGCGTCAACTGGCGCCAACGCTTCAGGAGCCGGCGCTGCGTTCCTATGCGCAGAGCATCCTGCGAGCTTTTGCGCAGCCCGCTGAAGCAGATGTTTCCGACCTTGCCAGATCGCAGGGCCTGCTGGTTGAGCCGCTTTCCGCGCAGGAACAGCGTGTCTTGCGTCTGCTGGCTATCGGACGTAGCAACCGGGAGATCGCGCAAGATCTGGTTGTGTCAGTCAACACGGTGAAGGACCACGCGAAACATCTCTACCGCAAACTAGGAGTCAGCAACCGCCTGCAAGCCAGCGAAGCGGCGCGTCACCTGAAACTCATCTAAGTGCCTCTCCCTAATCCTTGCTTATAACCACCCGCGAAACCACTCCATAGGAGGGTGCTATCTCCTTACGCGCTTGCTATAGTTACAGCAGACGTTTGGATAAAGATTCTTTCTAGTCAAAATAGTCAGATGAGATCCGTTTGAACGAATCTCATCTCAAAACCGAAACAGAGGAGAATAGGTATGACATCCACAATAACTCATAAATATAGAGCACCGCGCAAGCTGCTATGGATTGGCCCGCTGGCTATTGTGAGCGCGGTCATTGCTAATCTCATTGTGCGCGCCATCGCGGTCGCGTTTTTTGGAGTTCCTGGGTCATTCCAGTACTTTCAGGCCACCTATATCATCAGCAGCACGATCATTTACCTGCTGCTCGCTCTGATTGCTTTTGCGCTGGTCAATCACTTTGCGCACCGACCTATCCGTTTCTACCGGGCGCTGGCGCTCGTCGCCCTGCTCATCTCATTTCTCATTCCTGCCATGGCCCTGGGCGGTTTGTTGCCCACTCCCGGCATGAACGTACACATTTTCTGGACCATGATCGTGATGCATAGTGTTTCTGCCGTCATCGTTGTTGGTCTGCTGACCCGACGACTTCCGCGTGAGCAAGTATAACAATGGGGAAGAAAAAGCTTATGATGTTTTCTCGCGGAAAGGAAGGTATTATGCACCACCATCTCTCCAGGAACTACCGCATCATTCGCGTGATGTTCTGGTCTTTCCCATACTTACTCTGGCAAGCGTTCGGTCACTGGAGCGGATTTCTCATCGGCGTGATCGTGGCCGTCGTGCTCACCGCGATGTTCAACGGTCTATTCCGCGTGGACAACTGGAATATCGCTTCCTCTGCCGGGCAGCAATCTTTACAGAGAGCAAAGCCGCAACCACGATACCAGGAAGAGTATCGCAAGGAAGTGGAGCCGTATCAACGTGGTTACCAGGCAGAGGAGGAACCATATCGCGCAGCGCCGCAGCTGTACCAGGTGGGAGATCTCCAACCTCAGTACGAGGAAATGCAGGTGCTCTACCCGCAGGAAGTAATGCCTCCAATGGAGCAGGAGTAAGGAAAATCGGCACAAACAGATTGAACATTGGCATGAAGCTCGATGTGAACAGCATCGTTTTCGGAAAGATCCAGAACGCTACTTACTTGCTCTAGAGCAGCAGCTATCCCAGAGAAAGATGCGATCCTCGTTTTTTATCGTGTTACGATTTGTTTTATCCTGGCGTATCAGCGGAAGAGAGGGGAAAAGAGGAGGGAGGCAACCACCTTATGAAACGGAATCTTACGCTAGATAATGAGCCAGATATTCCAGGTAGCTTGCAGCGAAATCAGGAATATGAAGGGTTGGAGATGAGGGAGATACTCAACAGGACTAAAGCCTTGCATCAGGAGCCCACGCGTTTCCTGGATCTCGTTTTTCTCGATATCACCCTCCCGAATAAAGAGAGATTTGCACTATCTCGCGCTATCCGGGAACAAGGGTATATTACGCTACCTATCGTGTTACTGGCAGTCAGAGATAACATCAACAACATGCCCGTTGGGTTGAATGGGCACACAAATGGTTACTTAACCGAGCCTTTTGACATTGAAGAATTGCTCGCTCATATCCACGCAGCTCTGCGGCATATCGAGGAATTAGCCCGCGCGCCCGAAAAAATACGTGTTGGCGAGTTGCTCCTTGACACGCAATTACGGCAGGTCTGGCGTGGCACGAAACTGATCGAACTGACCAAAAGGGAGTGCGAACTACTTGAAATGCTGATGCTGAATGCCGGGCAGGTGCTGACGAAAGAGCGCATTTTTGATCGGGTATGGGGCTATGATAGCGATGCTGGCTGGGAAGTCATCAAGGTCTACATTAATTATCTGCGCGCCAAACTGAATGAGGGGGGGATGCCCAACCTCATTCAGACGGTACGCGGCATCGGCTATCGTTTCAAAACAGAGACACGCGCCGATCACCAGACGTAAGTGCTACTTGCTTTGAAATTCCGCCAGCAACGGCTCGACAATAGTGTGCGCAACCTGCTGCACGATGCCTTCAGCAAAAGGCGGCGTTAGAATCACGACAATGTGCGTGGCTCCGGCCTCGATATAGCCACGAATCGCATCGCGCGCGCCCTCCGGCTCGGCCAGGTTCGCGCGCACCTGCATGGAGCGTGTAATAGCCGAGGGATCGCGGCCAATCTCGGCACAGTGCTGATCCAGGATAGTGCATTTCTGGCGAAACATCTCTGGTGGCCCGCCGGCCATATTCCAGATATCCGCGTACTTCGCCACCATACGCAGGGTCAATTGTTCGCCGCCACCGCCAATGACAAAGGGCGGATAGGGCTTGTGGACCGGCTTTGGCTCGCAGTACGCGTCCTTTATCTGGTAATACTTGCCCTCGAAGTTTGGCGTGGCCTCCGTCCACATGCGCCGGATCAGTTCGCACGCCTCACCCATGCGCCGGATGCGCTCGCCGGGCTGGTAGAGCGGAATACCGAACGAGGCGTGCTCGGTCTCGTTCCAGCCAGCTCCGATCCCAAAGTCGAGCCGACCATGCGAAATCACATCCACCGTCGCGGCTATCTTTGCCAGCACAGCGGGATGGCGATAGGTGTTGCCCGTGACCATCAGGCCAATGCGCAAACGTTTGGTCAGTGCCGCGTAAGCCGCCAGCAGGGTCCAGCCCTCCAAAATGGGACCGTTGATAGCGGCGCCGCCAATGGGCATAAAGTGGTCGAAGAGCCACGCGTGCTCGATCACCGGGATCGCATCGGCCTCCAGCCAGACGCGCAGCATCTCTTCATATGTTACGTTCTGTGGTGAGGTTTTAATGCCAAAACTAAGCTTCACACTGTTCCTCCTGAATTACTTGTTTTCCCTAAGGTATTGTTCTAACTTGAAGATAGTACTCTTCATGGTATCATATTGCGCTGGCATATGGATGGTTTGCTGCTCAAAATGTCCTTACTAGTGACGCATATCCTATGCAGCAATTAGCTTTCCAGGCCATTCGAGAGCCAGTTCTCCACAGGATGCGGTTTGAGTTTGAGCGTAGCAGGAAGTTGAGAGCGTAACCCGAATGCACAGTTCAGCGTACTTAATAATAGCTGAAGAACACAGAGGAGTACGCTATGACGCAGGCAATGACCGAACAGCAAGCAGTGTTGACCAGGCTGGTTGAGGAGCGGTATGTTTGCCGCAAAGCAATACTGCAACCGATTTCGCCGTATATGCTGGAGAATCGCGGGATTTATCGGGTTGGGTGGGAGGATGGTACGTCTTATGTCTTGCGCGCCTTTCTCGATGAGGTCGCGCTTGAATTAACCGGCCATGCCGCTATCCTCGCGTATCTGCAAGAACACGGCCTGCTTGTGCCCCAGGTGAAATATACGCGGGAGGGCGCGCTGCTGGCCCAGTATCAAGGTTGGACGGCGCTGCTACTCTCCTTTCTGGAGGGAAAAGTGGCGGATTTCGAACTGTACAGTCTGGAGTTGCTCGCCGAACACATGGGGCGCCTGCACACCCTTTCGCACAACATTCTCTCGGTAACAGAAAGGACGTTGCTACCTGACTCGCGTTTACGCCCGACTGAGCCTGCATCTCAGGCTATTGATAACCTCAGCCGGGCATTGCCTCACGTGCCAGGAGCGCTGCGCCAGTTCTGCGTGGATTCTATCGCGGCCTTGCAGCGTGTACAGCAGGCTCAGCAGACTGGTCTCTTGCCAGAGACGCTTATTCACGGCGATTGCTGGCCCGGCAATGCAGTACGCGCGGGTGCTGAGGGCATCGCGCTGATCGATTGGGATTGCGCGGGCATCGGACCGGCCATCCTCGACGTGGGTTATCTCTTGTTAACCTGTCATCTGGGTAAACCTCAGTTGCCCGCGATGCAGCCCGACGAGCCGCGTATCGCCGCTGTGGTGCGCGGCTATTGCCGACAACGCCGACCGAGCGAGGCTGAACTGAATGTGCTAGCGGATGCACTCTGGTATGATGTTGCGCGCCGGGCCGGGCTAGAGCTGCCGCTCTCCTCGCTTACAGATGGCTGGCCTGAAAAGGTCTGGCTGCAAAAGTCGCTGGCGCGTTATCATGTCGGCCCCAGCATTGCGGAGATTGCACGCCACTATTTTGAGCAGGAACGCTAGAAACAGGTGAAGGGGTACAGACCAGGCTGGTAGCCTCATTAGCCACCATCTTTAGTGGGAACGTAGCAGTGGATAGGCGAGTTATCAGGTTTCGTTTGAGTATCTCATCATCGACTATCTACACCATCATCAAAATATAACTCCTCAATTTTCATCGAGCCGTAGCAGGCTCTAGCAAATGATTTGTATGAGAGATGCTGCACCCGTTCGTACACTGCAATTTGACAGTTTGTTGGGTTTTGAGTACGATGAGCACATCATAGAAAACAGAGCGCGTGCAGGCGAAACTGGAGCGAGGAGGCTCGGCACTATGCATCTCAAAACCGCGGTGATTCAGGTCAACTCACAGGGCAATCCCGCAGAGAACCTGGCCAATGTAGAGCGTTTGCTGGACCAGGCGGCTGACATGGGAGCGCAGTTCACGGCCCTGCCGGAGTTCTGGCCGTATCTCGGACCCTATGCCGGCTTCGATCAGGCCGCGCAGACCGTGCCAGGCCCGTTTATCGAGCGTTTGCAGGAGAAGGCGCGTCGGCACCACATGCTTGTGCATGGCGGCAGCATCGTGGAGCGCCATCCCAAGTTGCCCGGTAAATTCTACAATACCAGCGTGCTGATTAACCGTGAGGGTGAGATTGTTGCGCAGTATCGCAAGATCCACCTCTTCGATGTGAACCTGGCAAACGGCGAGAAGCACTACGAATCCGAACGCATCGCGCCGGGAGACGAGCTGGTGACTGCCGAGATCGATGGTATCACCTTTGGCCTGAGCATCTGCTACGATCTGCGCTTTCCCGAACTGTATCGTTTGCTGGCCCTGCGGGGCGCGCAGATTCTCCTCGTGCCGGCTGGCTTTACGCTGCACACGGGGCGCGACCATTGGGAAGTATTGCTGCGCGCGCGGGCGATTGAGAATCTGTGCTACGTGGTCGCACCGGCGCAGGTTGGCTCATATCCTCCTAACCGCCAATGCTTTGGACGTTCGATGATCGTGGACCCCTGGGGGCTGGTGCTGGCTCAGGCGCCCGACGTACCCGGCGTGACCATGAGCGAGCTTGACCTGGAGGCCATCGCCAGGGCGCGGGCGCAGATCCCCTGCCTGGAGAATCGCCGCCCGGACATCTATCACTGGTAGAGAGCATATCACGCGGGGAAAGCCAGAGCATGGGTTTTTCCCGCATTTTATAGAGAGAAGGAAGAGAAGTATCCGCATGGAGAGAGAAGAGATTCAACGCCTGATAGATGCTGGCGAGATTGAATACGTGAAGATTGGCACACCCGACATCGAGGGCGTATACCGGGGCAAACGCGTGGCGGCTCAGCACTTCCTGAACTCACTGGAAGACGGTTTCGCGCAGTGCGATGTCATTTTTGGCTGGGATATCGCCGAGAATATTCTGCCCAACCTCAAAGTCAGCAACTGGGAACACGGGTTTGCGGATATCATTTTGAAACCCGATCTCTCGACCTTCAAAATGGTACCCTGGGAAGAGCACGTGGCCTCCTGCGTCTGCGAGGTCTGGACGGAGCACGGCGGACGTTTCAGCGTCTCACCCCGTTTTGTGCTCAACAACGTCATTGAACGCGCGCGCGCCCTGGGCTTTGAGCCACATGCAGCCGCTGAACTGGAATTTCGTTTCTTCCGCGAGACAATGGTTTCGCTGCGCGAGAAGGACTACGGCCCGACGCTCACTCCCCTCAACCCCGGCATGAACTGCTATTCAATCAGCCAGTCCAGCGCCGACGACCATCTGCTCAGCCGCGTGGCTCGTGGGATGCGCGCGTATGGCATCGAGATCGAGGGCTATAATCGCGAGCACGGTCCCGCCATGTACGAGATGAACCTGAAATACGCCAATGCGCTGGCCGCCGCTGATAACACCATGCTCTTCAAAACCGGCGTCAAAGAGATCTGCCACCAGCAGGGCTTGACCGCCTGTTTCATGGCCAAGTGGAGCGACCAGGAGGACGGCAGCAGCGGGCATTCACATATGAGCCTGTGGGACCCCGACGGGGAACGCAATCTCTTCTGGGACGAGAACGCCGAGGGGCATATGTCGACGACCATGCGCCAGTTTCTAGCGGGCGTGCTGGCAAAACTGCCTGAGATGATGGCCTTCTACGCGCCGGTCATCAATTCATACAAACGCTACATCGAGGGCACATGGGCGCCGCTGAACACCAGCTGGGGTATGGATAATCGTACCTGCGCGGTACGCGTCATCAACAACGGCAAACGTTCGATCCGCGTAGAGAACCGCGTGCCGGGTGCCGACGCCAATTTCTACCTGGTCTTCGCGGCCCTGCTAGCCAGCGGACTCTACGGTATTGAGCACAAACTGGAACTGCCCGCGCGGCTGCAAGGTAACGCCTACGACGCCGCAACCATCGCGCAGGCGCTGGCCAGTGGTCAGAGCAAGCCGTTGGCTCGCAACCTCAGCGCGTCCACCGAACTGCTGGAACAAAGCGAGTTCGCCCGCGAATATCTGGGCGACGAATTCGTCGAGCACTTCACGCTGACACGCCGCTGGGAAATCAAAGAGTACGAAAAAGCCGTCACGAATTGGGAGCGAAGGCGGTATATGGAATTGATTTAATATATTGCTAATATTGAATGCCAAAAATGTTCCACATTTTTGGCATTCAATATTAGCAATATATTTATTTCTCGTTCGCAGGCGTTTCAAACACTCCGTGGCTTTCGTGCAAGGGTATCCCCAACTGGTGCGCTTCTGCTTCGGTCAGGTAGGGGAAGAGATGGCCGACCAGTGGCTCGCCATTTTTGAAGTGTTGCAGGTTCGCCTGGGCGCACTCGATGAAGGCGCGCATACCCGCCGCAGGCTCGCCTAACTTGTGGGTGAGATCCTCCCAGATGGCCTGAGCGCGTTGATTGGCGGAATCGTGCTGGGGCTGACGACTGAGGTAGCGCGAGACCACAAATTGGTCGTCTTCCGGCAACAGGCCCAGATGCTCGGCCCAGAGCAGGATGCGCAGAGTGTGGGCAAAATTGCTGTTCAAAACAGCGACATTGATCTCGGCGTCGTCACGCATACCGCGATTGTTCAGGTTGGCCGAGCCAATCGTGGACCAGGCATCATCAACAATAGCAACTTTGGCGTGGACGTAGACGGGCCGATAATGCACCTTGCCATCTTTTTCCACTGCGTTGGCCAGACAAAAGGCCTGGATACGTCCGGCAGCGTGGGCATTAGGCGCGTGGATGCGCAGATGATTCAGTCCGATATCCGTGAAAGTGCGTCCCACATTGGGATGATCGGGCAACACAAGCGCCACGCTGGCTCCACGTTCCAGGGCTTCGGACAGCACACGCAGATTGCCCTCCATCTCCGGGTTATCGGGTCCGAAATCGCTGATGCCAATGCCCATGAACGTGTGCAACCAGAAATACTGGTTCTCCAGGTAAACAAAGCCCTGCACATTATTGAGTGCATTGGCGTACAGTTGAGCGATGCCGCGAATGCCCTCTTTGGGCGCGAAATTGTAGGTTTCGACAGGAATAGTGCGCGCAATCTGCACCAGGCTCTGGGTGGAAGCGCCCAATTCCGCGCGCACCGGTTCAGGAACCAGCAGGGACACATTCAGCTTCTGGCGCGTGACCGTCTCGTTCCAGCGCTGGTAGAAGTTAAACTCCACATCGCGCGCGGCGCTGCCCACGATCATTGTATGGGCGTCGTGCCAGGTATGCGGGTCCGCGTTTTTGGGGTTGGAGCGTACAGCCGAGGAGAAGGCATGCCAGGGTGTGTCCCAGCGGTCGAAATCGCCATTCAGCTCGATCAGCGGGTCGATGCCGCCCACAAAGGCATAGGTGCTATCGACAATCGTAAGTTTCTGGTGCAGCGACTCGGATGGATGGGGCAGGTGGCTCGCGCTCTCGTCCAGCAGGCAGTTTACTCCCACGCTGAGCAGCTCTTTATGCGCCGTTTGCGGACTATAGTGGGAGAAGACCTCCGGGCAGGCCCAGAGCAGAGCCTTCACAGATACGCCTTTGCTCACCGCGTAGCCCAGCACATTTTTTACCGTCAACTCCTGGGTCGTCCAGAACGTAATATCCTCAGGGGAGAGGCCAAAAGCGCGCAGTTCTTCGATCAGGTCATTCTGTTGCTGGCTCCCATCGGGTCCAGCGCGATGGTCCGGGCCGCGCACCAGTTGCATATCCGCGGTAAGGCCCCAATTCGCGAGATAGATGGAATGACGCGCGGTCAGGAAATGCAGGCACATCGTCCACAGCGCGTGACGTCCATCCACCAGCGCGGTCACGTGTGAATCGGTGCGAACCGGCAAATCGCCCTCGGTCCACCAGGACCAGTTGTGCCGCGTGTGTTCAGCATTGGTCTGCATAAGGAACCTCCAAGAAAAAATACTCTGTCTATCCAATGTCGTTTGCTACAGGCATAGTAGCACAACCATACAGCGCGTTGAATATGGCTATGCCACGCGCGTGCCTGACACGTCGCTTGTTACAGGCATGGTAACATAGCCATACAGTGCATGACAAGCGGGGTTCTCTCACTTCGTTGCAACCTGAGCGTAGTTGAGCGCGGCCACCAGGGAGACGCCGCCAATGATGTTGCCAAGCAGGGTGGGGAGCATAAAACCCACGAGATAGGTCAACCAGGAGACGGCGCCTGTATTGACCAGGTAGAGCACATCGACAGAACCGGCGATGATGTGCGCGAACCCACCGAGCGAGACGAGGTAGGTAATCAGGATGATAATGTGCAGCCGCGTAGACTGCGAGGCCGGTAAGAGCCAGACCATCAACGCGATCAGCCAGCCGGCAAAAACCCCACGCAGGACGGTCAGCCCAAAGTCTCCGCGCAACGAATGCTTTGCAACCTCCGTAAACGCCTGGAGCACGTTTGGCGGAAAAAGCGTGGTATGCGCAACAATCACCGCAAACAAGAGTGCTCCCACCAGATTCGCGCCAAAAACGATAGCCCACAAACGGATCACACGTAGAAGCGTGGCTCTATTGGGATGCGAGAGTAGCGGGAGAATAACGGTCAGCGTATTCTCCGTGAAGAGCTGCTGCCGACCCAGAATGACAATCAGAAAACCCACACTATACCCCAGATTATCGATCAGAGGCCGCCAGAGAGTCGCGGGTAGATAGGCATGCAGCAGGCCCGGTCCGACCAGTGAAAAGCCCATAGAGAGACCAGCGGCCAGTCCCGACCAGGCCAGCGTAGGCCCGCTACGACGTAACTCACGCTCACCCGCCTCACGCACACTCTCATGCAACACCACTGCGCTGATATTGGTACGCCTGGCAACTTCTTTGCGCTCCGCAGTACTCAGCGTGGGAACCGTCGTAGAGGACGATTCTTCTCCGCTGATGATCTCCAATTCGGAGTCATCATTCTGAAAATAGCTGTGATTTCTGTCGCGCCACATATTGTAGCCCTTGTCGCGTCTCCTCATAAACATCGATTGCCTCCACTCCTAAATCGGCTGTGCAGCCGTAGTTAATAGGGTACACGCGGTAGATGAGAAAAGAGATACAGCTACCGGACTTTTTGAAGAGCCGATCTGCTTGTGCTGGGGTGGACGCGTGTCTAAGAATGAAAATAACGCGGCAGCCTGTCCCCAGAAAACCAACGCCATTGTTGGTTGGAAGGGGTCAGGGGACGCCAGCGCCCTGGCAACAGTATAGACAGTCCTCAAGATAGTTTCAAGGGTTACGGCCAAAAATACTGAACGAGTTTCACTTGCTAGCGGATCTCTCTGGCCAACGGGAGAGCCTGAACAATCAGGTCCGCGGCTGTTTCAAAGGAGAAGAGGCCGGTATTGAGCAAGAGGTGATAGAGTTCGGACCGGGTGCCATCGGTGCCATAATAGTGGCGCAGGTAATTCTCAGTGGCCCCATCGCGGCGCTCGATATACTCGATGGCGCGGACACGAGTGAGGTGAAAATGCTGCATGACATTCTCCACGCGGCGCGGGAGCGGCGCGAAGATATAGACGTGCAGGACACGAGGCAGGCCACGCAAGAGAAATTGCGAGCCGCGCCCGATGATTACCGCGTCACCGGCACTGGCCATTTCCAGCACCACGCGCTGCGTCAGGCGAAAATAGGCGTGCTCAGAGGTTGAGGTTGGCGCACTGATCTTCTGAGGCTGCAATAATCGACTGTAATTGAGGGTAAAAAACGTATTGGTGCTCATCGCCTCCAGTGCATAATTGAGGGGGGCTGCGGTCTGCTCATCCTGGCTCTCGACCTGCTCGGCGGTGACGCCCGAACGCTGTGCAACCTCATCGATGATCTCGTGATCCAGGTAGTGCAGATTGCCCCGACTCGCCAGCAGACGCCCAACCTCAGCACCACCACTGCCACACTGACGCGCAATGGTTACTACGATCTTCTCCCCACCTGGTACGCCCGCGGGGATGGTGTTCTCCTGCGAACCCGTTTCGGGGAGAAGCCTGGTTTTCGAAGCATCCTTGCTGATAGTTTGCGCCTCTGAGTCTCGTCCGTCGAATAATGCCATGTGCCTGATCCTTGTCCTGTAGCAACAGAATGTAGCACCTTCTATGCTACAATGATGATAGCAGAAAGTGCAAGCTGGCCAGTTGCCAGCTTCATCCAAGATAGCAAGATACATCCGGGTCTATCCCGTTTCTGGAGTCACGCATGCGAACGCTTAACCTGCACCAGCTGGCCACGTTTCAGGTGGTGGCGAAACATTGTAGTTTTGTGCGCGCCGCCGAAGAACTGCACTTCAGCCAGCCAGCTGTTTCCGCGCAGATCCGCCACCTGGAGTCCTCGCTGGGGGTCAAGCTGTTCGATCAGATTGGGCGCAAGACGCACCTGACACAGGCAGGCGAAGAACTCTATCTCTCCAGCCAGAAAATCTTTTCCCTGATCGACGAGACGCTGGACACAATGGAGGCGCTGCGCAGCCCGCACTATGGACGTTTGAGCGTGGGGGCCGACACAACAGTTGGAACCTACGTCATCCCCGGTCTGCTAGGCAAATTCCACCAGATCTATCCTCAGGTGGAGATCTCGCTGGAAGTCCTGAATCGGGCCTCGCTAGTCGACGCGCTGGCCAGCAACCGTGTGGATATGGCGATTATGGGGAAAGTGCCCTCCGACATGCAGGTCGATATCGAGCCATTTGCCTTTAACGAGCTTGTGCTGGTCGCGGCCCCCACGCATCGTCTGGCGGCCCTGGATCTCGTCCCGATTGAGGAGCTTGGACGCGAACATTTTCTCTTGCGCGAACCCGGCTCAGGCACGCGCGCAGCCCTGGAGAGCGCCTTTCAAGAGGCAGGTGTGCCATTGCAGATCAGCATGCAGGTGGGCAATAATAGCGCGATCAAGCAGGGCGTGGCGGCTGGTCTAGGTATCGCGCTGATCTCACGTGTGGCCCTCGACATGGAGCTAGAGACCGGACGCCTGGTGATTCTCAATGTCGAAGGTTTCCCGGTCGTGCGTCATTGGCGCCTGGTACATGTGCGCGATAAAAATCTTTCCGCCACCGCCAGAGCCTTTAAATCGTTTTTAATTCAGCACGCTGACCGGCGGTTGCGGCGCAAAAACGAGATCAATGTCTCTGGTGTGCCAGCATCATAGTATAATGCTATTTCGCCCTTTAACATAGTATTTCTCTTTTCGCACATTTAGAAAGGCAAAACAAGGATGAATCACCCCCTGGAGAACGAGAAACAGGCCATCGTCGATGAGGTCCGGCGTTTTGTTGAGCGGGAAGTGCTCCCCGTCGCGCACGCGTTGGAGCACGACGACATCTATCCCACCGAGCTGATGGAGAAGCTCAAAGACATGGGCCTTTTTAGCGCGACCATCCCTGAAGAATATGGTGGGCTGGGCCTGGATATCGTGACGTATGCCCGCATCATCGAACAGCTCTCACGCGGTTGGATGAGCCTGTCAGGTGTCGTTAACACCCATTTGCTGGTGGCCTATATGCTCTCCGCCTATGGCACCGAGGAGCAGCGCCGTCGTTTTCTGCCCATTATGGCTGCGGGCGAGAAGCGTGGGGGCCTGGGCCTATCCGAAGCTGGCGCGGGCAGCGATGTGCAGGCAATTGCCACAACCGCCGAACACAACGGTGAAGATTACGTGCTGAACGGCTCCAAGCTGTGGGTTACAAATGGCGTGCATGGCAGTATTTTCGCTATCCTGGCTATCACAGACCGCGACAGCATCCCGCCCCATCGCGGCATGAGCGTTTTCCTGGTGGAGCGCGGCATGGAGGGCTTGAGCAATGGCCGCATTTTTGACAAGCTCGGCTACAAGGGCGTGGACACGGCTGAAGTGATCCTGGACCATGTACGCGTGCCTGCCGCGAACCTGCTGGGCGGACGCGAGGGGCAGGGCTTCAAACAGATGATGAGCGGGCTGGAACTGGGACGCGTTAATGTCGCGGCACGGGCCGTGGGCGTGGCCCAGGCAGCCTTTGAAGAGGCCATCAAGTACGCTCAGCAGCGGCGCACCTTTGGCAAGCCCATCGCGGAACACCAGGCCATCCAGATCAAGCTGGCGGATATGGGAACGAAGATCGAGGCAGCTCGTCTGCTGCTCTACCAGGCGGCACAGAAAAAAGATCGCGGCGAACGCTGCGACCTGGAGGCGGGCATGGCCAAGCTCTTCGCCTCCGAAATGTGCGAAGAGGTCGCGCTGGACGCCATGCGCGTCTTCGGCGGCTTTGGCTACACCAAAGACTTCAACGTCGAACGCTACTACCGTGACGCCCCGCTCATGATTATCGGCGAGGGTACCAGCGAGATCCAGCGCCTGGTCATCGCGCGCCAGCTTTTGGAGCGTTATAAGCTGACGGACTGAGAGAAGGAGGAATGACGATGCAATTTGGCCGTTGTTATGAAGAGTTTGAGATCGGCGCCATCTACAAACATTGGCCGGGGCGCACGATCACCGAATACGATGATACGCTGTTCTGTATGCTGACCATGAACCATCACCCGCTACACATCGACGCGTATTACGCGGAGGAATTCACCCAGTTTAAGCAGCGTCTCGTGGTTGGCTCGTTAATCTTTAGCGTGGTGCTGGGGATGACCGTTGAGGATGTCAGCGGCAAGGCTATCGCCAATCTGGAATTCGAGCAGGTCAAGCACCTGGGGCCGACCTTTCACGGCGATACTATCTATGCCGAGACGCGTGTGCTAGAGAAGCATCTGACGAAGAGCAACCCTGATCGCGGTATCGTCGGCGTCGAAACCGTGGCCTACAACCAGCGCGGCGAGAATGTGCTCTCGTTCACACGCAAGGTACTGGTGCCCACACAGGCGCTGGACGCAAAGCTGCACCAGATGTGGGAGAGCAAGATGCAGCGTTTGCGCAAAGGCACGCAGGTGTGAACTACCGCTGAGCAATCCACGAGGCTGAAGGCCTTGTGGTGCTCCAGACACGCGCTACATGCCGATCAGATCAGCTTTTTGAATAACGTTGCGCAGACTGCGGATCACGGCGACATCGATCATCTTGCCATCGATGGCGATGGCGCCCAGGCCGCTGGCCAGCGCTTCAGCGTAGGCCGCGTCGAGTTTGCGCGCATAGGCAACTTGCTCGGCTGAGGGCGAGAAGGTCTCGTTGGCGACCTCGATCTGGCTGGGATGGATGGCCCATTTGCCGACGAAGCCCAGCGTGCGCGCGTGAATACATTCGCGACGATAACCCTCCAGATCTTTGAAGGCGGGGAACGCGCCATCGATAGCGTCAATGCCGGCGGCGCGTGCTGCTATGGCGATTTTGTTGCGCGCATAGTGCCAGAGATCGCCAGGATAGGCGTCGGTATACCCCTCGATTACACCACTATCCATGCCCTGGGAGGCGCTGTAGTCGGCGGGACCAAAGATCAGAGCCTCCAAACGCGCACTGGCCCGCGCAATCTCTTCAATGTTGATAATGGCCTCAACCTCCTCAATCAACACCTCGATGCCTATCCTGCGCGTTCTCTGCAAACGCTTCTCAATCTGGCTGAGCAGCACATCCACCCACCAGACATCCCGCGCCGACTTAATTTTGGGAACGATCAGCAGGTCGAGGTGCTCACCGGCCTCCTCAACAACAGAAATAATATCCTGGTAGGCGTATGGCGTCTCCAGATCGTTGATACGCACGGCCCGCGTTCTCTTGCCCCAATCCAGGGATTTCAACGCCTGGATAGCCTTGCCCCTGGCCTCCACTTTTTCGTTGGGGGCAACCGAGTCCTCCAGGTCGAGAAAAACCAGGTCGGCGGAACTGGTGGCGGCTTTAGCCATCATCCGTTCATTGCTGGCAGGCGTGGATAATTCGGCTCGTCTCAAGCGCATAGTCGCAGTGTTCTCCTTTAGTGGCTTCGTTTAGTTCACACGGTATGCGCTTATTATATCAGAACAGTCAGGAATGCGACCTGATCCTCTCTCAGCAAAGAAAAACGGAGCAACAGGGCTGCTCGCAACCCCGTTGCTCCGCTGTTTGAGCATCTCCAGGCAGAGATCTCGACAAAATCTGCCTAATTGCCCACACTGCGGTCAATCTTGCCGCCGTTGTTGAGCAGAATCGCGCGCGCTTTCGATTTGCGGCTGATATTCTCAGAATCGGGCAGGCGCAGGGCGACGACGGTGAGCGCGCCCGCGTTGGCCGCAGGCTTGCTTGCTGGCCTATTGACCGGCGTTGGCACGGGTGCGGCGGGCGCAACTGGCGTCGCCGCGGGCTTCGCCTTCATCTTATCCTGGCCGATGGAGCCGCGTACACTTCCCTTGCGCGTCAAGCCGACGATAACGCCCAGGACGATGCCGATCAGCACACCGATCAGGGTGGCTGGCAGCGGTGCGATGCTCCTCACGCCGAAATCGATGACGCCAAAGGTCAGGCCGCCCAATACAACGCCAAAGAGCACGGAGAAAAGCGCGACAAGTTTGGGACTGGGACCGGTGCGTTTGGTTTGTAGGAACACTTCGCGGCGGTCCTGATTGGGACCATGCTCGCGAAATTCGCCACGGCCCACCGAGCCAGAGGCCAGGCGAAAGACCTCTTCAGAGCCGAAACCTTCCTTGCGCAGCTTCGTCTCCGCCGCCTCTGCGCCGCTCTCCTCCTTAAATACCGCGAGAAGATCGAAATTTGCCTGTTGCTGCTGTTGTTGATGCTGTTGCATGTATATCCACCTCTGAGATAGTTGCTACGATATTGTACAAAGTTATTATAATCAAAAAACCAGGATTGAGAAAGCTCTCAGGAGCTTTGGATATGGTATAGTAAAAGCGCGCTCACACCGCAGCCAACGTCAAAGAAGAGCAGGCTTGTCCGCGCAAACATCTATCTGGATCGTTTATCTTTTGTGCAAGGGATAGAGGCTTGCCTATGCTAGAGCAACAACGGCGCGATGAGAGGGATGCTCCGCTGCGCCACGATATTCACACCCTGGGGGATGCGCTTGGAGGCGCCATTCAGCGCCACGATGGAGACCACGTTTACGAAATGGTGGAGAGTCTGCGTCAGGATTGTCTCCGTCTGCGCGAATGTGCTGAAAATATAGACGATGCCTCCCCAGGCGAGGCTGCGGACTATGAGCAGGAGATCGCGACCCTGGACCAGAAAATCACTGAGACCGTCAAGAGTTGTGATTTGGAGACAGCCATTGTCGTCATTCGCGCCTTTTCTGTCTATTTTCACCTGATCAATACTGCCGAGCAGTATCATCGCATTCGGCGCCGCCATGCCTATGAAATGGCCGACAGATCTGCGATCCAGCGTGGTTCGCTGGCCGGCCTCGGCGCAACGCTGCACAACGTCG
Source organism: uncultured Ktedonobacteraceae bacterium (assembly GCA_964250225.1). Taxonomy (GTDB): domain Bacteria; phylum Chloroflexota; class Ktedonobacteria; order Ktedonobacterales; family Ktedonobacteraceae; genus Paraktedonobacter. Next base: position 24,218 of record CAXUEY010000059.1, read on the forward strand.
AGGCCGACACGCTTCAACGCCTGCTTGACCAGATGTCCATTGAGCTGGTCTTTACCGCGCACCCCACTGAGGCCACACGCCGCAGCCTGATTACACAGTCGCGTAAGATCGCCAATCTGCTGGAGGCGCGCGATGCCTGGGAGCAGATGACGCCTCAACAGCGCGCAAGTTGGCAAACGAGCCTGGAAAATACCATTGCCCTGCTCTGGCGTACCGATGCACTGCGCCATGTCCATCTGCGTCCAATCGACGAGATTAAGGCGGGCATCTACTATCTGGATGAGGTGCTCTACACTGCCATACCAGAGCTTTATAGCGCCCTCGAACGAACACTACAAGATGCGCAGGCAGGCGCGTCCTTGCGCGTCCCCTCCTTTCTCCGCCCTGGTTCGTGGATCGGCGGCGACCAGGATGGCAACCCAAATGTTCTGCCCGAAACCATGCTCCAGGCGCTCAACCTGCAACACGAGCATATTATTGAGCGTTACCGCGATTCAATCAAGGCGCTAGCTCAGGAGTATTCGCAATCCCTGCAATATTGCACGATCAGCGCGGAACTGGCAGCTTCAATTGAGGACGACGCCAGGCAATTGGCCGCGTATGACCGCGAGTTGGGGCCACAGACCGCTCTGGAGCCGTATCGTCGCAAGCTCTCGTTCATGTGGAAACGCCTGGGCGCGTTTGTGCCGAACGAGGTGGGCCGCGCAGACCACTATCCCTATCATCGGCCTGCCGAACTGCTGCACGATCTGGAACTGGTGCAAGCCAGTCTGTTGCAAGATGGTGAGACCGGGATCGCGCAGAGCCGCCTGGCAACACTGATGCGCCAGGTGCAGGTCTTTGGTTTTCACTTCGCCTCGCTGGATGTGCGTCAGCATAGCGAGCGCCACGCCAGCGCCCTGGCAGAACTGTTGCGCGTCACGGGACTGCGCACCGACGATTACCGCGATCTCGATGAGCCCGCGCGCATTGAGCTGCTCACCACGCTGCTGAACGACCCACGCGTACTCCCGCGCCAACAGCTTGGGCTAAGCGATGAGGCCGCCCATATTCTGAAGACATTTGACACCATTCGCCAGGCGCGCCAGGAATATGGTGAAGATGCCATCACCTGCTACATTATCAGCATGGCATGCGCGGCCAGCGATCTGCTTGAAGTGCTTTTCTTCTGCAAAGAGGCGGGGATTAGCGGCCTGCCCATTGTGCCGTTGTTTGAGACGATTGAGGATCTGCGCGGCTGCTCCAACATTCTGGAGGCGGCCCTCCAGGTGCCGATCTATCGCGCACACGCGCGGACTTGCGGAGAGCGGCAACAGGTCATGCTGGGCTATTCGGATAGCAGCAAGGACGGCGGTATCCTGACCTCCAGTTGGGAATTATATCAGGCACAGGAGCGGCTCACCCAATTGGGTCAGCGCCATCAACTTGGCATCACGCTCTTTCATGGGCGCGGCGGCGCGATTGGACGCGGCGGAGGCCCGATCTACGACGCAATCCTGGGCCAGCCGCCGGGCAGCGTCAATGGGCGTCTGCGTATCACCGAACAGGGCGAGATGCTCTCCTTCAAGTACGGTCTGCCTGCTATCGCGCTACGCAACCTGGAACTGGTCGTCGCGGGCGTCGTCATGGCCAGCCTGCCCGTGGAAACGCAGCCAGAGGCAGCCATTTCGTCAGAACAGAGCCAGCGCTGGCGAGCGATTATGGAAGATCTCTCGGCCAGAGCCTATGCCTGGTATCGTCACCTGATCTACGACGATCCTGATTTCTTGCGCTTCTTCGAGCAGGCCACGCCGATCCTGGAACTGGGCTGGCTCAATCTGGGATCGCGACCCGCGCGCCGGGCCGGAGGACGCAGCCTGGAGGAGTTGCGCGCCATTCCCTGGGTCTTCTCCTGGATGCAGAGTCGCTATGTCCTGCCAAGCTGGTATGGCGTCGGGCATGCCCTGGAAGAGTACCTGAGCAGCGTGCCGGATGGCCTGGCGAAATTACAACAGATGTACCGCGAATGGCCGTTTATGAGTGCATTTATCGATAATATGCAGATGACTCTTTCTAAAGCGGATTTACATATCGCCCGCCATTACGCCACGCTCGTCTCCGACGATGCGTTACGCGCGCGGCTCTCACACGAGATCGAGGACGAATACACGCGCACGCAACGCGCGCTGCTGGCCATTGTGCAGGGCAAAGAACTGCTGGATACGCATCGCGTGATTCAACGCTCTATTCGCCGACGCAATCCCTACGTCGATCCGCTCAGCTACTTCCAGGTCGCGCTGCTGCGCCGTTTACGCGCGCTGGGTGGTCCGCTACTGCTGGAGGGCGCTAACGCGAGTACAGCCAGTCCAGCCGAGCAAGAACGAGCGCGCCTGACCTACGCGGTGCTGCTGACCATCAACGGAGTCGCTGCTGGTTTACGGAATACCGGTTAGGGCAGGGGCGATTGTCCCTGGTTGACGCTGGTGCGAAAAACGCGCTACAATGACCAGCAGAAAAACAAAAAGAACAGAAAGAGAAACAATGGCTCCAGGTCGTAAAGTTCGTCTGACCACCCTGGCCAGTTGCGCTGGCTGAGCGTCGAAGATGGGTCCAGAGACCCTGGCGCAGGTTCTGCGTCCCTTGACCATGCATCCTGCTCCGCCTGAACTCCTGGTTGGCCTGCACGTGGCTGATGATGCCGCTGTGTACCAGGTCAACGAGCAGCAGGCGATCATCAGCACGGCTGACTTTTTTCCGCCGGTGGTAGACGATGCCTATGCCTTTGGCGCGATTGCCGCGGCCAATGCGCTGAGCGATGTCTACGCAATGGGCGGCCAGCCTTTGATGGCCATTAACCTGGTAGCGTGGCCGGATGACCTGGAACCGGAGTTGCTCAGCGAGATTTTGCGCGGCGGCGGTGATATGGTGGCGCAGGCGGGCGCGGTGGTGGCTGGTGGACACACAGTCACTGACAAAGAACCCAAGTATGGCCTGGCGGTAACGGGCATGGTGCATCCACAGCGCATCTTCACCAAAGGTGGGGCACGTCCCGGCGACCTGCTGGTTCTGAGCAAACCACTGGGCACGGGGCTACTCACAACCGCGCACAAACGCGAGCAGGTGGACGAGAGCGACCTGGAAGCCGCGCTGCGTTCGATGATGCTCTTGAATCGTCGGGCCAGCCAGGGGTTGCTTAACCTGGGCGAGCGGGTTCACGCCGTCACCGATATTACCGGCTTTGGTCTGCTCGGACACGCCTGGGAGATGGCCACGCAGAGCCAGGCGAGTATGCGCTTCTCATTTGAGGCGCTGCCCCTGCTGCCCAACGCGCGGCGTTATGCCGAAATGGGCTGCGTCACAGGCGGGGCACAGCGTAATCAGGACTATTTAAGCGCCCATGTGCGCATCGCGCAACAGCTTGATCCTTTCGAGCGTGAGATCCTCTGGGACCCACAGACCTCAGGGGGCTTATTTGCCGCTATCGCGCCAGAGGCGTGGCCAGAACTGGTCGCCCTTGCCCCGGAGGTTCAGTTCTGGCGCATAGGCGAAGTTATAGACAAGACGGTCACGGAGGACGTGGTGGTGTTGGAGATTTATGCATGAATGATACATTAGAAACAATCCTGGATCTGCGTTTTCAGGATACATCACTGCTGCAAACGGCGCTGACGCATAGCTCGTTTATTTATGAACGCGCCGGGGCTGGACAGGCCTGCAACGAACGACTGGAATTCTTAGGGGACGCGGTTCTAGCCTGCATCAGTTCGGATTTTCTCTATCGGACGTATCCTGAGTTAAACGAAGGCGAACTCAGCCTGGTGCGCGCCATGCTGGTCAAAGGCGCGACACTGGCGCAGTTCGCGCATGAGATCGAGCTGGGCAAGTTTCTGCGCATGAGCAAGGGTGAGCGCAAGGCAAAAAGCAGTCAGCGCATCCTGGCCTCGGCCTTTGAAGCTCTGCTGGGCGCGCTTTATCTGGACCAGGGTTTAGAGGCGGTGCGAGCATACCTCTTGCCGCGCATCCAACCTCTTGCGAACCAGATCGTCGAGAAACGCCTGTTTAAGGATAGCAAATCGCGTTTTCAGGAACTGGCACAGGAGCACGATGGCATCACGCCGATTTATCGCCTGGCCAGCCAGCAGGGGCCATCGCACGACCAGGAATTCACTATAGAAGTGCTGCTAGGTGAGCAAGTCGCGGGCATCGGGCAGGGACGCAATAAACAGGCGGCTGAACAAGCGGCGGCATCTGCGGCTTTGCAGCAGCGGGGATGGGTCTAACTACCATTTTCAGAAGACGAGGAAATCTATGCGACTGGAGCCCACTCCCAAACCAGATCATGCCCTGCGCGTCTCCGCCAGGCTGGTCACATCCAGTACCATCCTGCATCTTTCAGCCGATGAATTGGAACACACCGTCACGCAGGAACAGATCGAGAATCCCGCGCTAGAGGTGCGTGAACAGCGAGTCTGCCTCTTCTGCGGAGCCTTGTTGCAGGGCGCGCTCTGTATCTCCTGTGGCAATTTTTCATCTTCAGGCGAGACAGTTTTTGCCGCTGCCGAAACGGGCAACAGCGATGAGAACCTGGGAGAAGCGCTCTGGGGGCAGTGGAACGAGTCGCATCAATACGGCATCGATGGTTACGGCTGGTTTGACGACGAGGACGACGAGTATGATCCCCTGGCGCGCATCCCCATGCGGCAAACGCTTTCAGAGATCTTGCTGCAACAACTGGAGACACTGATCTCTCCCGACGATGCGCTGATCGCTGAACAACTGGTGGGCAACCTCAACGAGCGCGGCTACCTGGAGATTGGCCTGCTGGAAATTGCCGAACATCTCGCCGTCCCGTTAGAACGCGTGGAGTATGTCTTGAGCCAGCTTCAAACGCTGGAACCGCTGGGTATTGGCGCGCGCGACCTGCGTGAATGCCTGCTAATCCAGCTCCAGGCCTTGAGTGAACGGGGGGAAACACAAGAACTGGCCACGCGGCTGATTGATCGCTATCTGGACCGTCTGGGCAAAAGCCAGTTTCAGGAGATCGCCCGCGCCCTCAAAATCCCAGAGCAGGAGGTGCGCCAGGCCGCGCAGTATATCCGCAGCACGCTCAACCCCTACCCGGCCCACAGCTACACCTCCGATATCAGCGCCAGCCGCGTGGGTACGGCCTATATGCGCCCGGACATCCTGATTCGCGAGGGTGAGAACGGCTACGAGGTCGAACTGATCGAAGAGAAACGCTACCATTTCCGGCTCAGCCAGGGCTACTACACCCGGCCACTCGCGCACACCAATGACACTGCCGGGCTTGAGATGCAACGTTATGTCAACCATCAGACCGAGCGCGCGCATTTTTTTATCGACTGCATCCACCGCCGCTGGCACACACTCAAACGCGTGGCCGAGCTGGTGGTGGAGTATCAGCGCGAATTTCTCGCGAAGGGTGTGCGCTACCTGCGTCCCCTGACCCGAGCAGAAGTCGCTACGCGTCTGAACCTGGACGAAGGTACCGTCAGCCGCGCCACCGCCAACAAGTATGCGCTGTTGCCCAATGGCCGCCTGATACCCATCTCCGACTTCTTTGACAGCTCGTTGGGCCTCAAAGACATTTTACGCGAAGTTATCGCCTCCGAGCAACCACGCCACCGTTTCAGCGACGACGAGCTGGCCCGTCTGATGAGCGCGCGCGGCCTGCCTATGGCCCGGCGCACTGTTACCAAGTACCGCGAGGAGATGGGGATTCTCTCGTCGCGCGAACGATGAAAGACGTTCCAACAACTTTATTTTGTTGCACATGCGGATATATAACAGTATAGCGCGCCTTCCAAAATATACAACAAGCAAGCGGCTATAAAGCGTGGAGAACGCACCTCTCACCACTAGTGAGCGGCGCTTCCCTCCACTTTAGCAGGGTCAGCATGCATCGTGCGTTCGCGCTCATAAATGACCATGCCAGGACCGCCGTTCTTCATGTGCCGCACGTGGCGCTGGAGCGTGTAATCGACGAGGACGCTGGTGCTGCCACGAGCCTGGCTGTAGTAGGCAGCAAGGTTGGCAGCCTGTTCGATGGCGGTGTGCGGGATCTCGCGCCCGCCCGCTTTGACGATGACGTGCGCACCGGGGACGCCGCGCGCGTGCAGCCAGAGGTCGTTGCCGGTGGCCTGGTGGAAAGTGACTTCCTCATTCTGGCGGCTGTTCTTGCCAATCAGGATGGTGAAGCCCTCCTTGCTCTGCACATAGAGAGGCACGCCGCCGCCTGGGCCCGCGGGCTTGCCACTTTTGCCGGGCTTGCCTTTGCCCTTTCCCTTACTCTGCTGCTTGCTCTTTTTCTCAACCGGCTTGCCACGCATGTATTTCGCGGCCTGCACTTCGGCTTTGACCAGCAGCACCTCGGCAGGGGTCTCGGCCAGTTCAAGGTCGGCCAATAATTGCTCAATGGTGGCCAGTTCAGCGTCGTTCTGCTGGATCTGGTCGGGAATCAGGGCCAGGGCGCGGCGCAGCTTATGATATTTGTTGAACAGACGATTGGCGTTGCCCACGGCGTCGAAACGCGGATCGAGGGGAATTTTGAGCGTGGACGGCTCGCCCTCAGCGGCGTAGTAGTTCTCCAATTCTACGCTGCTCGGACCCTGCGTGACCTCGTGCTGATGGGCCAGCAGCAGTTCGGCCTGCACACGATAACGATTGGCCTCTTCACTGGCTGCCAGTTCCTGTTGCAGGATCTCAGCCTTGCGTTTGCAACGCTCGCGCTGGCTCTGCAAAACCTTCTTGATGGGTGCACGGACACTGCCCATCGCGTCGCGCCATTCCGCACCCGCGTAATAGTCGTCGATCAGCACATTGAGCGAGGGCGACTGGCGCGCGCGCGCACCGGGCTGTTCGGCGTATTGTTCCAACGGATACGCGGCAAAAGCTATGGGTGTGGCAGCCGCGCCGGGTGTGGGAACACGCTCGATCAGTTGGGGACGCCATTGATGGGTATCATACACCTTCGTCAGTTCGCGAATATTCCAGGCCAGTTCTTCCCACGTCTCCTCGCTCTGCACAGCCTCCAGCAATGTCTCGCTCTCGCCCAGTGTGCGGTAGACGGCCTCGCGCGCGAGCAGGGGACTGAAGCCGAGCAGGTTGCGCGTCAGCAGTTGCCAGAGCTTCTCTTTCGCGGGTGCGCGGCCCTTCTTGACGGTTGGCGCTGGCTGCTCCCCGATCTCGTTGCCGGGGATAATCGAGAGTTGCGCCGCTGCTAGCGTGGTTGGTTCCAGGCGCGGCAGAGATTGACCTGCGAACACGCGCTGCTGAGGCGGTGGGGGTACGTAGGGCGCGTTGGTCGCAACGACGCGATAGCGGTTCACATCGGCCCCCACGTGCTTCAGACTACCCAGGATCAGCCCCTGCTCATTGCAGAGGATCACGTTGCTCATGCGCCCCATGATTTCCAGGATCAGGCGGTAGCGGGTACGCTCCTCACTGCCGGGGCTGCTGGGATGGCTGGCGATGATCTCCAGCACGCGCTCCCAGCGAGGCTGCGTCACGGATTCGATACGCGTCCCCTCCAGATATTTGCGCAGGAGCATCACAAAAGGTGGCGGCTCGCTGGCGATCTTCGTGGGCTTGCGCGCGGTCAGATGGGCGCGGGCCAGTTGGGGATGCATAGAAAGGTTGAGCCAGCGATTCTGTCCCCCCTGACCATCCGCGCCGGGCGCGTAGCACTGCAACGCCAGTGAATATTCCGTAGGCTGGATAATCGTGTCGATACGAGCGCGGGCCAGCAGTAAGCGCCATTCATCAGCCAGGGTCGCCAGGGTGATTGCATCGATATACATGGGTGATCTTCTCTCTTCATCATTTATGAGGTATAGGACATTCAGCTTCACTCGCCAACAAAGCCGTTAGATTATTGTACAATATGAGACATATCCAGCCTGCAGCCAGTTAAGGGCAGAGCTTCTCGCCTGCTCTCCTGGAAACGCTGCGAGATACGTTCCTAGAAACGCGGGAATCCTGTGCATGGAACGAGCAGCGGGCCTTTGCGGAAGGCAGCAGTTCGATAAGAGGCTGCCTTTTACCTACTGGATCACCAGGCATGATACGACAAATCAGTGATAAAGGAAATCCCTGCATAGTGCCTCACAGAACCGGTACTAATAGGAAAGACAGCGATGCAGATAGAGATGACGCAACCTGAATCCCAACCACGCGAGACCACGCCGACCCCAACCCGTCAGGGATTGCTCTTTGTCCTTTCAGCACCTTCAGGTGCGGGGAAGGATACCGTTATTCAAGCCCTGCAAAACCAGGGGGTCGACTTTTTTGTGGTGCCTTCGGTGACGACGCGCGCGCCACGTCCTGGCGAGAGCGAGGGCAAACCGTATTATTTTGTTGATGAGGAGCACTTTGCGCGCATGGTGGCCGCCAACGAATTGTTAGAGCATGCTCTTGTACATGGCAACTGGTATGGGCAACCCCGGCAGCCCATTCGCGATATGTTGCAAGCAGGGCGAGATGTGCTATTGAAAATCGATGTGCAGGGGGCAACAACGGTGCGGCGCCTCATTCCTCAGGCCATCTTTATTTTTCTGCATCCCGGCTCGAGTGAGGAGCTGGTTCACAGGTTGGCGGCTCGCTCAACCGAGACGGAAGAGGAACTCCAGCAACGGCTGAACGATGCCAAAGCAGAACTGGCGGAACGGCACTGGTATGATTACCTGGTCTTTAACCACCACGGGCGTCTCCAGGAAGCGGTAGACGACCTGCGCGCAATCATGCGCTCTGAACACTGTCGCGTCACGCCTCGCCAGATCACCCTTTAATTCTCAATTCCCTATAAATCCACGGAGACTGACATATATATGATAGATGAACGATTTGAACAATCCCGCACTAGAGAACGTAACCTCGGCATGGAACTGGTACGCGTTACCGAGGCTGCGGCCCTCAGCGCGGGCCGCTGGATGGGCACAGGTGATAAGACGATGGTCGATCAGACTGCGGTCGATGCCATGCGCCAGGCCATTGATGGCGTCGATATGAACGGAATTGTGGTGATTGGCGAGCGGGAGAAGGATGAAGCGCCCATGCTCTACGTCGGCGAGCAGGTTGGCAACGGAACCGCCCCGGATGTCGACGTGGCTGTGGACCCCGTGGACGGAACACGTCTGCTCGCTCATGGGCTGCCAGGTGCGATTGCGGTCATCGCCACTGCCGAACGCGGCTCGATGTATTCCGCGCCTCCCGGCGTCTTTTACATGGAAAAAATTGCCGTTGGCCCTGCTGCCAAAGGCGTAATTGATATCAACGCGCCAGTGGCGCACAACCTGAGTGCTATCGCGAAGGCACGAGACGCCCGCCTGGACGATGTGACCGTCGTGATTCTGGATCGCCCGCGCCACGCTGAGATGATCAAGCAAATCCGCGCGACTGGTGCGCGCATTCGCCTGATTACCGATGGCGATGTCTTCGCGGCGATGATGGCCGCGATGGAAGACTACACCGGCGTCGATGTGCTGCTCGGCACAGGAGGCGCGCCCGAAGCGGTACTGGCCGCGGCTGCCCTCAAATGTATCGGCGGCGAGATCCAGTGCAAAGTCTGGCCGCGCGACGACAACGAACGCGCACGTATGCAGTCCGAGGGCATCGATCTACACCAGATTTTCACTACCGATGATCTGGTGAAAGGCGACGATGTGGCGTTTGCGGCCACCGGCATTACCAGCGGTGAATTACTGGACGGCGTGCAATACTTCGGTTGGGGTGCGCGTACCCACTCTCTGATGATGCGCTCACACTCCGGCACTGTGCGCTATATCCAGGCACGCCACAAGTGGCATACGAAACCTGAAGCCTCGCGCACTTGATGGATCATTCCACGGTTTCGCTCATCTGAGCATCGTGGTAGGCTTGCACCACGGCTGGCAGCATCGCCGTTTGAGCGCGCTCACCTGTCCGGGAAGTTCATGGGAGACTGCCAGGCGGGGGTTGCCTGCACCTGTCTGCGCCTCGCGGGCCAGATCTCCAGCAGGAAGATCAGCAGACCTGCAAGCGCGGCAATAACTCCCACCAGGACGTCCAGCATGGGATTGTGGCTGCGCATCTGCGCAAAGTAGTTCCACTGAGCAAACATGGTTGCGCCATCTGGTGTCACCTGTCGAGGCGTAATCCAGCCGGCCAGGAGCAATAACACCACAATTCCAAACCCAAATGAGACAACACTTATTATGAGCATTATGAAGCGGTTAAAAGCATTTCGAGTGCTTTGCATAGAGATCTCCTCCTCTTCCGCATGGAAGAATCCTCTCGCCTTTTCCTGTAGCACGTTTGAGCAACCCAATTGGATTTGGAGTAACCGTCGCTGCGGGTAATGGGGCGTTTATTTTCTTTGCCCTGAAGCAAAACGCTCTCCAGTCTTTTACTCACATAGATGAGTGGAGGTGGAAATGCTCAGAATCCAGTGATGGCTGGATCAGCGATTTTGTATCTGAGCTAGCCATCACCGTTATCAGTTGTTGAAAAACATGTGATCATTAATAAGATGATTTG
>CAXUEY010000060.1:0-34623 GCA_964250225.1 uncultured Ktedonobacteraceae bacterium
AACTTACCCCCCGCGAGACCCGGCTGGAGTCGCGGCGCATCGCTACTCCAGCCGGTTCTCTCGTGTGATAAGGAGTTTCCCCAATTCAGCAGCCCTGGCATTTATGAGTGAAAACGTCGGCGAATGCCAGCTCAGATGATCTCATCCTACCTCTGCCAACGCCTCTGTCTGACTTTCTTCGCTATCGGGCTGGACCTGACGAGGCTTGCCTGGCCGAACTCTGACCCCCACGATCAACCAGACAAGAGCAGCCAGCAGGCCGAGGAGTGAGAGAAAGATGCCGAGGGGCAGATAGGTTGGTGTGTAGGTGTACCGGAACATATGCGCGCCGGGGCCAACTTTGATAGCGGGTAGTGTTCCCGCGATCAACTGCACTGGCACAGGGTGGCCATCCAGGGTAGCGGTCCAGCCGGGAAATGCAGGGATGGCGATCACAACATACGCGCTGGTACTGTTGGAGAAAGTGAAGGTCTCTTGCTCAGGAGCCAGCGTAACAGTGTGTACGGGCGTAGCGAGGCGCTGCATCGCATTGAGTGCCGGGAGATTGCCGTTGGAGCCTGGTGCCACGAGGTAGGCTGGACCAGCATCGGCAGTATTTTTATAGATCAAGGTGCCATTGACTTTTCCAGCCAGTACCAGGCGCGGGTCGCTCAGCGGTCTCCGTGAAAGCACCACGCTCACATTCATCCAGCCCAGCAGGCGAGCATCTGGCTGCTCCGCAGGCGCATCGAAAGGAAGAAAAAGGATATAGCCGCTTTGAGGACTGTTTCCAGCCACTTCCATATAGCGCACATAGTTTTCAAGCAAGAGCGGGTCCCAGCCGTCGGCCAGGCGTGTTTGCAACTGAACTGCATTGGTCTGCGAGAGGTTTTTCTGCACGCCGTAGATGCGCCCGGAACCAGCCAGGTGGGCTGCTGCCAGCGCCAGTGGGGACGGTTGCGTGATCGCATTGATATCGCCTGTGCGAGAGTAGCCGCTATCTATGGCGATAAGCGAGCGGGCAACGATCAGCATGATGAGCAGGCCAGCGCTAAGCGTAGAGATTGTGCGGAGAGGGGCAGGCAGTTTGCCGCGCAACGAGATGGATTGTATGCCCTGGAGAAGCGCGCCAGCGCCAACCCCGGCCAGCAGTGCAATCAGCAGGAGCGCGACGAACCAGATACGCGCAAGCCCACGAAAGAGATCAAACTCTGGCAGAACGCGCGCGACGGCGAGATAGAACAGCGAGGCGTTCCCCATTGCGAGCATGGCGACAAGTACGACTCCCAAAACGAGCGCCCAGCTCTTCCGCCAGCGTGCGATCACGGCCAACAGTGCTAGAGCAAGGACGGCCAGACCAGGATTAAGCATTCCTTCCCAGGGTATGCCGCGTTGCGAGGGTAGAGAGATGATCCCGTGCAGGAAATTCGGGAGCAGTATGGCATCTCTGGAACGTAGTGCAGCCCCACGCGTTGAGTGAGCGGTCAGCTCCATCAGAGGCAAGAGGTGAACTGCCGCCAGCAGAACGCCGATTACGCCAGCCGCCGCCAGACCCACAAGCGGTGCAAGCAGCGAGCGGTGTCCCTCTGACCTCCAGCGTTGCATAAGCAGCCACGCGGCCAGTCCAACGGTCATCAGCAGGCCGTAGTAGGCCATTTGTGGATGTCCCGCCAGCAAGCTCAAGCCGATACACATTCCCAGCCACGCTCCCCAGCGGCGTGGCATACGAATGGTGGCCCAACAAGCCAGCGCGAGCCAGGGATACCAGGCGACAGTCTGCACGATGGTCACATGGCCACCACCGAGGTGGCTGAGAAGTCTGGGCGTTGCCATATAACTCACTGCCGCGATTAGAGCAGGGATGTGCTGTAGTTTGAGTGCGCGCCTTGCCAGAAGCAACGTCCCCAACCCTGCAAAAATCAGATGTGCCAGGATGAGCAGCAGAAAATACGCGCGCAATGAGACGAAATGGACGAGTAACGTTGGTGGATAATAGAGCGCGGCTAGAGGGTTCGCGCCAATCGGTTGACCACCGCCGAAATATGGGTTCCAGAGCGGCAGCCCATGTGTTTGCGCGAAGGTACGCTGGATCAACAGTGCAAAAGGCCATTGACTGTAGACCAGATCACTGCTCGGCGTAGCCGCAAACAACTGATTTGGGTCAATGGGCGCGGGCCAGAGAAGAGCGAGCGCGACCACGACAAGCATCGCTATATGTCCTACTATAGGGAGCCAGAGCCGTGAACGCGCCCACCAGGAGTGGCGCTTCACTCCAAGACCTTTATTAATTTGCTCATTTATTTTCATAGATTAAACGATAAAATCTCCATTCATGGGGTGAGAGCCACTCTACTTTGAGCGCGGTGTAGAGAAGACAACGAACGAGGGATTTTTAGCTCTCCCTTAGATAGATCTGTTACCAAGCAAATCAGATGGCACCCAGTATACAGTGTATGCTGAGTGATATCAAACTTTCTATCCATATGGGTGTATAGAAAGCTCTTGAATACATTTTTGCTGAAAAACTCACCACAGATCCCACAATGCCCCGGTCACATTGATGCCACAGAGATCTGCCCCGGCAAAGTCGGCCTGTCGGAGATTGGCTCCTCTAAAGTCTGCGCCCCGCAGATCAGCTCCTCTGAAGCGCGCACGGTAGAGGCTTGCCAGATAAAAATCTGCCTCTTTGAGGGAGGCCATTGAAAAATCCGCGTTCTCCAGATCTGTCCCGCTTAGATCAACTTTGTAGAGTTGCGCCCCCTTAAGGTCCGCGCCCCGCAGATCGCTCGCGTGCAGATTGGCGTGAGGCAACGTGGCCCAGCGCAGATCAGCTCTGCTCAAATTGACCTCGCGCAAATATGCGCCACCCAGATTCGTTCCGCGCAGGGTGGCAGTGCTCAGGTTTGCACCAGAGGCACAGGCCTGTCTGAGGTCCGCGCGGTTGAGATTCGCGCCCGGAAGGTTGGCCCTGGCGAGAAAAGCGCCCACCAGGGTCGTGTACTGCAAGTTCACGCCCTTGAGATTGGCCTCTTCCAGATGAGCTTCGCTCAGATCTGCGGCCCAGAGCAGCGTACCAGAGAGATCCACGCCTTGCAGGTTGGCCTCCCGCAAGCTTGCGTTCGAGAGATTTGCCCCTCTGAGCTGTGTGCCGCGCAGGTCCGCGCCCCGCAGGTTCGCGTCGACCAGGTTGGCCCCATAGAGGTCGGCCCCGCGCAGATCAGCCTGCTGTAAGGTGGCTCCCTGGAGCTGTGCAACCACCAGGCTGGCTATGCGCAGGTCCGCCGCAGAGAGGTTCGCGCCCCTGAGCGACGCCAGTCGCAAGCTAGCTCTGGTGAGAATACTCTGGGAAAGATCTGCTTCAGAGAGATTGGCCTCGGAAAGATCCATGCCGTCGAGGTTCAAGCCCTGTAAATGAGCCAGGGCGAGGGAGGGTCGCATACTCGGATGCCTGGCCCGCCAGGTGTGCCAGGGACGCGCGCCCCTGCTGAGAAGTTTGAGATGGTGCCGGTCTGTCATACGCTTATCTCTCCCACGCCTTCCTGCTCCAGACCCGCTGCTTCCAGCCCGGTCTGCAACGTTTGCGGCGCTCTATCTTCAACAAGCAACAGTACATTACGGAATCACTCGGAAAACTCTTCTATATAAAGCTGATTCAGGGAACTCTCAAAAATGTATAAGTTGTCATGTTCCAGCCAGAGGAGCGGAACAAAGCACGTCTTGATAGTTCTATCATAACATAAAAAAGCCCAAAAAATAAGCGTGCCGGACTAAATTATCCGGCACCGCTCGTTTTATGATTCTCTGCTAGCGGGTGCGCGCCAACTGCTTTTTAGGGCCAACATGCACGGGTCGTCCCTCGACGGCCAGTACCGCCTCGCGCAAGCCTTCGCTGAGCGTGGGATGCGGGTGAATGGTCTCGATAATCTCATCAGTGGTCAGTTCGCCGTGCATGGCTACGGAGAATTCGCTGATCAGGTTGGTGGCGTCGGGGCCGATGATGTGCGCGCCCAGAATCTCGCCGTATTTGCCGGTGATGACTTTGGTGAAGCCCTCGGTCTCGCCCATCGCCACAGCTTTGCCGACAGCCGCCCAGGGGAAACGCTCGACTTTGGCCTCTGGATATTTCTCTTTGGCCTGAGCCTCGGTCAAACCCACAAAAGCGACCTCCGGGAAGGTGTAGATGGGATTGGGCACGACGTTGTAGTCCATGCTTGCCGCGTGGCCCATCGCGTTGTCGGAGGCCACTTCACCCTCCATCGAGGCCACGTGGGCCAGGCCAGCTCCATGCACAAGATCACCAATGGCGTAGATACCGGGCAGGTTAGTCTCCATCTTCTCGTTTACGCGCACACGCCCGCGTTCGTTGTCCAGTCCTTGTTCCATCAGCTTGTTCAGGCCGCTGGTGTTGGGGCTGCGGCTGACGGCCATGAGTACATATTCGCTGGTGAAGGTCTGCTTGCCCTTCTCCGTGCTGGCCACGACGCGTTTGAGCTTGTCCTCATCGCCGATAGACTCGACCTTCGCGCTAGTGACGATCTCGATGCCGCGCTTGCTCAATGTGCGTACCAGCAGCTTGCGGACCTCGTCGTCGAGCGGGGCCAGGACGTTGGGCAGCATCTCTACTACCGTGACTTTTGTACCCAGCGCGTTGAACATACAGGCCAGCTCGAAACCAATGATGCCGCCGCCCACACAGATCAGGCTCTCCGGCTTTTTCGTTAAGGCCCAGCAGGTGTCGCTATTGATGACGTGCTTGCCATCGATGCCGGGAAAAGGCGGCATCAGTGGCACCGAGCCGGTGGCCAGGATAATCTTGTCTGCACTGAACTGCTCGCTTGCGCCACCGTCTTTGGTCACGGTAACTGCGCGCGAGGCATCGACGGTGCCCAGGCCGTCAAAGACATCGATATTGTTGGCCTTCATCAGCGAACTGACGCCGCTGGTCATCCGTTTGACGACCTTATCCTTGAAAGCCATTGCTTT
The DNA here is from genome assembly GCA_964250225.1 of uncultured Ktedonobacteraceae bacterium. GTDB lineage: Bacteria > Chloroflexota > Ktedonobacteria > Ktedonobacterales > Ktedonobacteraceae > Paraktedonobacter. The sequence continues at coordinate 4,963 of CAXUEY010000060.1, forward strand.
GGCCATATCGAAGGTGGGGGGCTTGGGCAGGTGAATGCCCATCTCTTCAAACATCTCTGTATTGTAGAGCGTCTCAGCCACGTGCAGCATGGCTTTAGAGGGAATGCAGCCCACGTTCAGGCAGGTACCTCCCATATATTGTTTCTCAACAATCGCTACACTGGCGCCAAGCTGAGCGGCGCGAATCGCGGCCACATAGCCACCTGGTCCCGCGCCAATCACCGCGACGTTGTACTGTTTACTCGCCATGAAAATCTCCTATAGTTTTTATTCATCTGTAATGTCAGAAATGCTTCTTTGCTTCTGACAAACAATTTATGCAACAAGAGTAAAATACACCTTGAGAGCTACACGCTCACGCACCAGCTCGACTCCTTCGGCAAAGCGTTCCAGGGGTAGACGATGGCTGATCAGGTCGGCTACTCGCACCTGGCGCGTTGCCAGCAGATCGAGCGCGAGCGGCAATACAGCAGGTGAGGATGAATAGGTACTGCTCACTGTCAATTCCTGCTGATACAACGTTTCCAGGTCGATGGGTACAGCCCCGGCGCGTGCTGCGAAAAGGGTGAGCTGGCCGCCCCTGCGCAGGCAGGCCAGGGCCGCGTGCAAAGGGTGCTCACCTGGAGCAGTGACGATTACGGCGTCCACGCCGCGCCCATCTGTCTGTTCAGCCAGCGCCTGACGCAGTGCTTGCTCATCGCGCGAGGCTGTGAAGGTTGTGTCGGCACCCAGTTTGCGTGCCATCTGTAAACGTGCTGGCAAGAGATCGACGCCAAAGACGCGCACAGTTCTGCCAGCGCGCACCGCCAGACTTTTGAGCGCCTGTACCATCAGCAAACCAATCGAGCCAAGCCCCATCACCATGACGCTATCGCCGTCCAACAGCGGTGTGCGTTGCACAGCGCGCACGCAACAGGCCAGAGGCTCGACAAACGACCCCTCCTCGTCGCTCAGAGTCTCCGGCAAGAGCAGGGTAGTCGCGCACACATGGGGCGCGGGCACACGCACATATTCAGCCAGGCCGCAGGGGTCGATATTCGAGGCTTGAAAGGTCGCGCACATAGAAGCGTTCCCATGCCGGCAGTAATGACACGTGCCACAGGGGACATGGTGCGCTACCACCACGCGCTGTCCCACAGCCAACTGCTCGACCAGCCGCCCACACTCGACGATAGTGCCGGTTAGCTCGTGCCCCAGCTTCACCGGCACGGGTACACGTTGTGTAATCTTCGCAATATCTGACCCACACAGGCCGCAGCCATGCACCCGGATCACAATCTCGTCCTCCGCGCACACAGGCACGGGGAGATCTTCCAGGCGAATATCGTCATAGGCGTGGTAAATTACCGCTTTCACAGGCCCTTCATTCTCAAATTCTTCTGCTTTTTTGGCCCAGGTTTTCTTCTGCGCTCATTGAGTACGGAGAAAAACCTTGCTTCAGTATATGCCACGTGAACAGGTGAGTACAAGTACACGGCTATCAGGTAGGCATTATCACCAATGTAATCATCACCTTTTTGGCCTATGCTGTGATGATATGCGCACCCTTATTCGTATATAATCATGAGAACAAAAGTGGCGACAACATTTCTTGCTCACAGTCTATCAAACATATAATAGAACAATGCAACATCCAGCACAATCCAGGTATTTGTGGGTGCTCGATGTATACGGTGGCAGCGAAATTGGAAACGTACACAAATAATAATGAATTGAGGTATAAGCGTATGGCAACAACAGGCGAATTGCGGGCAATCATTGAGGAGCTCCAACTGATCGATGCCGGTGAAGCGGCCATCTATCTCGGCGAGGAAGCTCCGCTTACACACGAGTCGCACCTTTCAAAGCAGCAGGACGGTTTGCCCACTCAAGCAAGCGAATGTTGCGCTCTTTCCTGCGAGATCTCATCTTGTCGTTAATCGTTCCCAATACATCTGTTGAGGAGAAAATAATGCTCTGCTTTCTCCTCAACGCGTTGATGTTTTTCCCCACACCATCTTCTCATTCCGCATTTAATAGTGTGCTTCCAGCAAAACCTTGATGCGTTTTTTCGCGTGCGGTATGCCACAATTCTCGATTTGCTTCACCACCGCCTGCACATCGTAGGGGACGCGCCGAATCTCGGCCTCCCAGCGTTCCTGCTGCCAGGTGAGAATACCATAGGCCGCGCGCAGATCTTCGTCACGTGGCATGCCACAACTGGCGACATCGGCCAATAACAGCTCACGCCAGCGCCGCGTATAAGCAATGTGCAGGTGTCCAAAGACCACCGCCCCGATCTGCTCGTCCAGTCCCCCTAGCAAACTTTCCAGGGCCGCATCATCGGCATTTGGAAAAATCGCATCCTCCATGTTCTGGGGATTGGCATGCACAACCAGCAAATCACGTCCAGCGGAATTTTTTACTCGATACGAGAACGGTAGCGCGGCCAGGTACGCGATGCCCTCCTCGCCGATCTGCTCACGCGTCCAGCCAACCACGCTGCGTTTCTTCTCGCCCTTGTCAGGGGCCTGCGTGACCGTCTCCAGATCCACATTGCCCTGAATTACCGGGCAACGCAGTTCCCGAACGATCTGCAACACCTCGCGTGGGCGTGGACCATTCAGGCAGAGATCGCCTGCGATCACCAGTTCATCGCAACGCGGCTGATCCTTCAGATCGCGCAGAACCGCCTCCAGAGCTAGCTGGTTGCCATGAATATCTGATATGACTGCAATACGCATTTCGCTTCCTCCTTTTGCCAGATACATCACGCGAAATAGTGTACAATATACGAAACATGAGAGCAAGACAGCAGGCCTTTTGATGCTTTGATGCCGAAGGTGAAAAACTCCGTTGTATAAGGCGTTCTTTAAGCTGGAGAATATGTAAGTGATGCATATGATATTATAGAGCTAACATTATGAAATGGGGAGAGGCATGCTACATTGCATTGGAGTTATTTCGGACACCCATATCCCGTCATATAAGCAGTTGCCAGCGGCCGTGTGGACGCATTTCGCAGGCGTGGAACTGGTGATTCACGCGGGGGATCTCTCGCGTCTCTCGGTGCTGAGAGAACTGGAGACCATCGCGCCTGTGGTGGCTGTGCAGGGCAATGTCGAGGAAGAAGAGGTGGTGCGCACGCTGCCTATCAAACGAGAGCTGCTGGTGGGTGGGTGCAGAATAGGGGTGGTGCATATTTTAGGTGATGCTCAACAACGTGCAAAAGCAGCGCACCAGGAATTTCCAACGGCGCGCTGCGTGATCTTTGGGCATAGCCATATTCCCTACAACCAGGAGCACGACGGACAATTACTTTTTAATCCAGGTAGCGCGACGGACCGGCGCCGCCAGCCCGCCTGTAGTCTTGGCCTGCTCACTATCGACGACCAGTCCCAACGTATACAGGGCGAGATTATTGTCCTGGTATGATTTTAACCTGCGCAGCTACTCTGGGCCGGATATACTCCTGGCCGCCCATGTAGGGTTGCAGGGCTACGGGAATGTGCACGCTACCGTCGGCCTGCTGGTGAATCTCCATCAGGGGCAGCAGGATGCGCGGCGAGGCGATAGCGGTGTTGTTCAGGGTATGCACGAAATGCAGCTTGCCCTCCGCGTCGCGATAGCGCATGTTTACGCGCCGTGCCTGCCAGTCGTGGAAGTACGAGCACGAATGCGTCTCGCGATAGCGTTCCTCACTGGGCAGCCAGCACTCCAGGTCGTACATTGCCACCTTGCCATCGCCCATGTCGCCCGTACAGACGTTGAGCACGCGATAGGGTAGCTCCAGCGCCTGTACCAGTTCTTCTGAGTTCTGCAACAACTGTTCGTGCCAGTGCACCGACTCCTCGTGGTCGGCCTCGCAGATCACATATTGTTCGACCTTATTAAACTGGTGAATGCGGAAGACCCCGCGTGTATCCTTGCCGTAGGTGCCAGCCTCCTGGCGAAAACAGGGGCAGAAACCGACCAGGGTCATGGGCAGATCTTCAGCCTGAAAAATCTCATCCTTGTACATGCCGGTGATGGCGACCTCCGAGGTGCCGACCAGGAAAGTATCCTGTCCCTCAAGTGCGTAGACCTGGTCGCGACCTTTGGGGAACTGGCCATTGCCGATAAAGCAGAATTCACGCGCCATCGCTGGCACGATCAGGGGCGTGAAACCCTTGCGCGCCAGGCGATCCAGGGCAAAATTCATCAAAGCCAACTCCAGACGCGCGGCATCGCCCTTGAGTATATAGCTACGCGCACCCGCGACCTTCACGCCACGCTCAATATCCACCAGGTCCAGTGTCTGCATCAACGTATAGTGGTCCAGCGGCGCGAAGTCGAAGCGCGGCTTCTCGCCCCAGTATTTGATGGGCACATTATCGCTCTCATCTTTGCCCACCGGCGCGCTGGGATCGGGGATATTGGGGACCAGGTAGAGCAACTGCTGGCGCTCCTCTAGCAGCCTGCTCAGCTCCGGCTCCGCGCCCTTGAGTTGTTCGGCCAGTTCTTTGCCATGCGCGATGAGCTGATCGCGTAGCTCCTTATCCTTGCCTGCCGCCTGAATGCGCTTCGAGAGCTGCTTCTGCTCGGCACGTGTCTCCTCCGTCTGGCGCTGTAAGGTCAGTACCTGCCGGTCAACGGCGAGCAGGTGATCGACATCCAGGCTGTTGTTTTTGAGCCGACACGCCTCTTTGATCTGCTCAGGGTTATTGCGAATAAATGCCATGTCTAACATAATCAACCATCCTTTTCCAGTCTATTCATGTCCAATAAAAAAAGCGCCATCATCCGTAAAAAGGACGATAACGCTGTAACAACGTGTGATCGTGGTACCACCTTGTTTCTTTCGCCGCGCATAATATGCTTCCACAGCCGCACAATCAGCATCGTCAGCCAGAGAATATAATATATCGAAGGCGAAACTTATTGTTGCCCGTTAACGGAGGCTCCCGTGGACGCTCTTCGCGCCCGCTCCAGGGTGGATTTCATCCCGCCAGGCCGCTGCGTTGCACCAGAACCGCAGCTCTCTTGTGGACCGGACGGGGCTACTTGTCCCCTTCATCACGTGTATGTATGGTTTCTTTCTTGTACTCAGGATACCACAGCCTGGCGCAAAGTCAAGCGGTGTTTTTCAGGATACACTCCACACCTGTGCATTGCTAAAGTCCACCGTGGTTGGCAGGTTGCGATCCAGCGCCACAACGCCGATCTCCCCCTTGCTCAGGGTGGTATTGTTCGCGCCATCCACATACATGGAGTTTACAAAGAGAGCGAGTGTCCCTTTATTCACGATAACCGTCAGCGTATTGGAAGAGCCGACTCCGGTTGAGATAGCCGAATTCTTGCCCTGAGCCAGGAGTGCGTACTGCGTACCATTATAGAGTTCAAGTGCATAATTTCCATTGATATCGATCCTGAACAGATAATATTGATCTTTGCTGGCATTGGCGCAAAAGACGATCCCGCCCTCGCTGCCGGTAATAATCGTAAGGGACATTTGATAAACAAAATTGGTAAAATTGCTATTGGTGGCAAAACAGGGTTTTAAGAACCCTTGCAGCCCCTCCTGAACCTCGTAGCTGCCGGTGGGAAAGCCGCAACTTGTCCCCTGATTGTTGGAGGATACTTCATCCCATCCATTGCCCATGCTATTATCGCTCAGTGGATCATTTAGCGTGGGCGTGCCGCTGGTGTCCTGTGTGAGAAGAGCCTGCATCGTAGTCGCTGTCGCCGTGGCCTGGTCCTGACCGGGCTGTGAGGTGGTGGTAGACTGATCCTGGGCAGTGGCCGTGGCGTAAATCGCCGCCTGGGTTGTAGCCAGCGGTTGAGCTGTCGCCCGCAACGAGCTGACCTGTGTGGCCTGGCTCGCCACCTGACTGCGCACGGTGGCGTTGGTGCTCAGACGCTGCTGCGCCCCTACAGCCAGACCATACTGGCTCGTCGTCGCGTAAATAAGCGCGCCCAGACCCCCGACCACCAGCAGCGCGGCCAGTAGAATGGTCAGCACCCTGACGGCCTTTGAGGGTCCTTGCGACGGTCGGGGGCGCGGCGGCGGTGGCCATGCCGATTCCACCTGTTCCGGTTGTGCCACTACCGCATTCTTCAGTGTTGTTTGCTCGTTGAGCGGCTCCCGTTCATCTTCTAACATCAGGCAATCCTTCCTTGAACAAATCACACACACGTGCCTTGAAGGAAAAGCTAGATCATACCCAGTTCCCACTTCGCGTCTTCTGTCATACGGTCGGGCGACCAGGGCGGATCGAAGGTCATATTCACCTTGCACTCTTTGACATGCTCAACGTCCTCCACACGCGTCTCCACCTCTGAGACGACCTCACCGGCCATCGGGCAGCCCATCGCGGTCAGGGTCATCGTCACCACGACCTTGCTTGCTTCGTTGTCGATCTCAATATCATAGATCAGGCCAAGATCCACGATATTGACCGGGATCTCCGGGTCGTAACATTCGCGTAAGGCGTCCATGACCTCGGCATGATTAATTTCTGCCATGATTGTTCTGCTCCTTTAGACTAAAGCTTAAACCAAGCGGATTGGTAGGATTTAATGTCTGTACTGTACTATAGCGCATGGACCAGCAGCCTGTCAAAAACAGACCCATCTCCCTATCAGGCGAATCAGTATCCCCTTCTCGCATGACAATAGCAGTGGCAAAGGCTTCAGGAGCAGTGATCATGTACAAGCTCTCGTTTGACCGGACGGGTGAAGTTGCCAATCTCGACTTCTGGCAGTTCCGCGTGCAGGATCTCGACCAGCCTTGTTATGCCCAGCGCGTGGCCCATGCTCTCCAGCGCGGGCATACGCGGGAGCAGTACTTCGGGGTCGATGTTGAGGTTGCGCAACTGGATCAGGCGCAGGCCGGTGGCGCGCACAAAGGCCAACAGTGCCTCAACCTCGCGCTCGCGGTCGATCATACCGGGAAAACACAGCAGGTTGATAGAACTGTACACCCCGGACGCGCGGGCACGGGTGAGCGATTCTTTGACATCCTCAAATGTGTAGCCCAGAGGACGATAATAGGCGTTGTAGGTTTCAGGATGCCCGGAGATCGTGCTGACGCGCACAGTGTCCAGGCCAGCATCGTAGAGTCTCTGCAGCCAGCGCGGACGACTGGCGTTGGTGTTGATATTAATCACGCCCTGCCCGGTATGTGTGCGCATGGCTCGAATGGCCTGCTCGATGCGCCTGACTTGCAACAGTGGCTCGCCTTCACAGCCCTGACCAAAGCTGACGATAGCCTCTTCAGCCTGCTCCAGATGCGGCACGGCCACCTCGACGATCTCTTCAACCGTGGGGATGAAGCTCAGGCGGTCCTGCGGCGAAACCAGGTCCTCTTCTTCCTGTTTGGAGATACACCCCACACAGCGCGCGTTGCAGCCGGGGGAGACCGCGATGGCCATTTCCCAGCGTCCAAAAAAAAGGTTGCTGGCAGTCGGACAGGAGTAATCGAGCGCGCAATGCGCGTGTTGAGCCACGATACGATTCTTGGGCAACCCCGCCTGCTTCTCGTGGACAAGTTTACGCAGGGCGCGGGCGTTGAAGGCGCGTGGGTGCCACTTATGGGGATCGTCGGTGCGCAACGCGGCCACGTAGAGGCGCCCATGCAGGCCGGCTACCGCGCTATATCCAAAGAACGGTAGCGGCTCTGTATCAGGCACTTTCTCATAGGCGGGCAGGTGCGTGCGCGTATAGCCAATGGGTAAGAGGGCCGCGGCAGCCCAGCCACGCGTTTGCGGCAGCACCTGCAACGCGCCGGAGGGCTTGCGGCCAACCGGCAGGCGATCAGGCATCATCGAAAGCGTCACCCCGTCGGGCAGCGGGATCAGGTCGGCGGCCTCCAGGGGACGATTGCCAAAGGCCAGTGCCTGTAAACGTGGCTCCTCGCGCATCTCGCCTTCCGGCGTTACATAAATGAGGTAGGGAGTATTCATCGGTATCCTGACAAACACAGCCAGCGCAGCATCAGGCTGGTGTGCTCTTAATGCATGGGCGGCGGCGTCGCTGGAATGCGCCCGCCAGTTGATCGCTCATCCACAAAATCGTCTTCAAAGTATCTGGGTAGGGCAGAAGTCGCAGTCTGGGCGGCGACACGCTGTTCCTCTTCACGCGTCTCTTCATACACAAAGCTGAGCAGAATGTGCTCACCACGTAGACTCTGGCACATCTGCCGAATACGGGGATGTTCCGCCTCCATCCAGACATTCACGAGCTGCTCCAACGCATGCATGCTATCTCCGCAATGAGCGCTATCGAAGCCTTTAAACCTGTACACATTCTCATCCTTTCAGCGAAAGCCACAACGCGATTCTCCATCAAACACGGCGCCGATGTCCCACCATTCAGGCGTGGGGTGTTTGACGACCAACATCGCGTTGCAGTCATTGATCTCTCCCCACTTTACCACAAGGCGGCAAGAGCCTGTACATTCTCAAAAACAGCCTCTGACCAATGGCGCTGGCTACGCTGAACACTTTGGAATCAGTTATAGATTGTGCAACTTTCTCCGATGAGAAGAACAAAAGTTACAAACATGTGGGTGCCACTCTCTTCACCTATATCACCTATACACACAAATGTACGAACATATTTGCTCCAAAATGAAGTGTAACTAAAACATTTTAGCAGCAAAATGTACCTGAATGTAGAAAAGTAAGAAATTTGACAATACATGCATCTTGTGGTATCCTTCGACGATAATCGCATAGCTATTGGAGAGAGACATGGTCTATCAACCCCAAGTCGTCATCATTGGTGCCGGAATCGTTGGTCTTTCCACCGCGTACACCCTCATGCAGATGGGCATGCGTAATGTGCTTGTATTAGAAAAAATTGCCGTCAATCACCCGCGCGCTACTTCTTCGGGTGTTTCACGCCTCTTACGTTTTGAATATGGCACTGATGCCTTCTACTCACGGATGGTCAAGCTCAGCCTGGAAGGTTGGCAGGAGCTCGAAAGGAGCAGCCAGCGCCATCTCTACACCCCAACCGGTCTGCTCAGGCTGGGGAAAGCAGGAGAAGCGGTCTGGTGCGAACATCAGATTGCCCGCGAACTGGAATTGCCCGACGAGCTTTTATCGGCCCATCGTTGTCGGCAACGTTTTCCGCAATTTGAGGTCAGGGACTACGAGATGTTGGCCTATAACGCCACAGCGGGCATTTTGCACGCTTCAATTTGCTTAACCACGCTGAAAAACGCGATTCTGGCAATGGGCGGCAAGATCGCCTCGGCCAGCGGGGTAACGCATATTGAACACGAGAGTGCAGCCAGCCCCATGCGCGTGCGTCTGAGCACAGGAGAGCAGCTCAATGCTGAACGCGTGGTCATCGCTATCGGCCCGTGGGTCCATCGTTTACTTGGGTACCTGCACCTGCCGGTGGAGATCACGCGCCAGTATCTGCTCTATTTCACCGGTCTTTCACATGCCGCCTTTAGAACCGGCGTGTTTCCAGCTTTTATGGAACACGACCTGTATGGGTTTCCCATCCACCAGGGCAGCCATAACTGGCTCAAAATTGGCTCGCACCAGTTCGGAAGTCGTGTTGACCCGGACGCCGCCAGCGTGATCGAGGAGTCCGTCATTAAGCGCATTGTGCAGGCTGCCCATATTCTTCTGCCTGCCCTGCGCGCTGCTGAACTCGTTAATATCGATGCATGTAAATATGATGTCACACCCGACGAAGATTTTATTCTCGACCATGTGCCTGGCGATGAGCGCATCGTTTTTGCTACTGGACTGAGCGGCCACGGCTTCAAGTTTGGGCCGCTGCTGGGTCAGTTGTTGAGCAGCATGGTTTGTGGCACGCAGCCTGCTGTGCCTCTCACGCGTTTCCGCCTGGCGCGTTTCGCGGAGCAGGACAACCGTCAACCGGCTTCTGTAGCGTGACGCTCTTTACGTTGATAATGTGCTTCTGGTTTGAGAAATGACAGAGCATGTGAATTAGAGCTGAAAGGGAAGCCGTTGCCGCGCTGTCCCACGTTTGGGTGCCTCAGAAGAAGCATTTTCGGTAAGTGGGGCGTTAATCCAGAGGACGATAGCCGACTCATCCTGCTCATTACGCCAGCGGTGCGGCTGCGTACTCAAGAAGGAGAGCGAATCCCCGCTCTGGAGCTGGTAGTGTTCGCTTTCTGCAATCCAAAACTCCAGCTGGCCTGCCAGCACATAAATAAACTCTTCGCCAGGATGGGCATAGGCCTCTTCGCTGCCGCCGCCGGGCTGTACTTCAATTCGCTGCGCCTCTAACGCGCCGGGGCGAGTGATCAGATCTTCGATCACCACCTGTCCACCTTTATCGACAAAGCGCGGGCGCTCTTGTGGATGCAAAACCTTGCGCTGTCCACGTTGGTATTCGGGATTCAGTCCTGGCACAGTGGTACCATAAGCGTCGGCCAGTTTAAAGAGGTTCGCCAGGGAGATACTCGCCTGCCCGCGTTCGACCGCGCTTAAGAACGAGGTGGAGAGGCCAGTCTTTTGCGCAACAGCGGTCAAGGAGAGCTTCTGCTGGGTGCGCAGTTCGCGTAAGCGCCGACCCAGGTCTGGCCGGGCGTCAGTTGCCTCTACCGCCGCTGATTTTCCCGCCACCCCAAGCTCGCGCCGAATAGCGGCTGTATTCAAGCCACCTACGCGCCGCAGATACGCGATATGGCGCAAACGCACCAGATCCTCGCTGGTGTAAAAACGATGTCCGCCAGCCGTTCTCTGCGGGCTAATCAAGCTCTCCTGTTCCCACAAGCGCAACAATCCTTGTGAGACGCCAATCATGCTGGCAGCCTCTCCAATTGGGTGGAACAGCTTTTCTTTCGGCATTTGCCCTTCCTCAACATTCTCATCCTCTAAGTCCATATGCTCTCCCATTCCATTGCCGTTTTATGGTGATTTTTTGGCTCTTTCTGCTCTGTTGCTCATCTTACTATAACAGATTGCGTGTTTGTGTGCCAGGGCAAACACTTGACAGCATTCTTTCGCTCTTTTATACTAACTTGTAGGAACTTAGTAGGTTTGCAATAAGCCCTATTTGCTCAGAGACTTTCCTCGCAATGGATGAGAGGAGAGGCTATGAATAGGAGAACAGTCCGGTCGCAAAGCACAGCAGAGGAGGAAAGGAGTATTATGGATACCACAGAAAAATATGCTCGTTATGTGAACACGAGCTTTGTCAAAGCCATCGAGCCGGTGGTGGTGGAGAGCGCGGCGGGCGCGGAGATTCACGCAGCCGATGGCCGCACCTATCTGGATTGCTTCGCGGGCATCGCGGTCGTTAACGCGGGCCATGTACATCCGCGGGTGGCGGCAGCCGCCAAAGCGCAGATTGATACGCTGATCCACGCGGCCAGCTATGTGTATTATGTGCCAACCGTCGCCGATCTCGCCGAGACGCTGGCCCGGATTACGCCGGGGGCCTTGCAGAAAACCTTCTTCTGCAACTCGGGCGCGGAGGCCATTGAAGGGGCGTTGCGTATGACCAAAGTTGCTACGGGTAAACGCGAGGTCATCGCCTTACAGATGGCCTTTCACGGACGCACCTATGCCACCCTTTCTATTACCGGCAACATGGCGCGCAAGACTCGCGGCGGCCCATATATGCCTGGCGTAGCCTTTGCCCCGGCACCCTATTGTTATCGCTGTCCCCTCAAGCTGGAGCCGGAGTCCTGTGGACTGGCCTGCGCGGACGCCGTCGAAGAGGTCATTCGCTCCCAGTGCAGCGGGGATGTCGCGGCCTTTATTGTCGAGCCAGTCATGGGTGAAGGAGGCCTGATCCCGCTACCCGCAGGATATCTGGCCCGCGTACAAGAGATTCTCAAACGGCATGGCATCTTGCTGATCGTGGATGAAGTGCAGACGGGCTTTGGTCGCACTGGCAAGCTCTTTGGCGTAGAGCACCAGACGGGGGATGTGGAGCCAGATATCATCGCGATGGCCAAGGGGATTGCCGATGGCTTTCCGTTGGGCGCGTTCATTGCCCCTGCACAGATTGCCGACAGTTTTCAGCCGGGCGAACATCTGAGCACCTTTGGTGGCAACCCCGTCTCGTGCGCGGCGGCTCAGGCCAATATCGCCGTCCTGCACGACGAAGGTCTGATTGAGAACTCCGCTGAACTGGGCCGCTGGGCGCTCAACGAACTGCGTCAGGTGCAGAGCAGCCAGCCATTGATTGGCGAGGTACGCGGCCAGGGCTTGATGCTTGGGATCGAGCTGGTCAAGGATCGCGCCACCAAAGAGCCTGCCACGGCTGAGGCTGCGCGTGTGCGCGCGCGCTGTCGCGAGGCCGGGGTGCTGATCGGCGTCGGCGGTCAATTCGGCAATGTTCTGCGCCTGCAACCGCCGCTAGTGATTACCCGTCCCCAATTAGCACACGCTATCGAGATTATGGCTCAAGCCCTGGCCACGTGCGCGGGGTAAGAGACGCGAACCCATCAGTTCTACAAGGAGCAATGACGAGCATGGTTTTATCATCCCAACCCCAGATCCAGACGCTACGCAACTATGTCGGCGGCCAGTGGGTTTCGCCCCAGACCAGCGAGTTTCTAGAGATACGCAATCCCGCTACAGATGAGGTCCTGGCCCGCACTCCCCTGAGCAATCAGGCCGATGTGGAGTTTGCCGTCGCGAAAGCTCAGGCGGCTTTCCCTGCCTGGCGAGCCACGCCGCCCCAGGAACGCGCCCGCTATTTCTTCAAACTGCGCCAGTTGCTCGACGCGAACCGCGAAGAAATCGCCCGCATGATTACGACCGAAATGGGCAAGACCCTCGATGATGCCCGTGGGGAAGTCCTGCGCGGCATCGAGAATGTCGAAACCGCCTGTGGTATTCCCTCGCTGATGATGGGGTACAGCCTGGAAGATGGCGCGTCTGCTGGCATTGATGAAGAGGTGATTTTCCAGCCACTTGGCGTTTTTGCGGCGATTACCCCCTTTAACTTTCCCTTTATGATCGCGTTCTGGTTCTGGCCATACGCGGTGGCCTGCGGCAACACCTTTCTCCTCAAGCCGTCGGAGCAAGATTCGCTGGTCCAGCAGTTTGTCTTTGACCTGATTGAGCAGGCGGGCTTTCCCGCTGGCGTCATCAATCTGGTCAATGGCGGCAAAGAAACTGTCAATACGCTGCTCGATCACCCGGATGTCAAAGGGATCTCGTTTGTTGGCTCAACCAGCACGGCGCAGTATGTCTATGCGCGCGCCTCCGCTCACGGCAAACGCGTCCAGGCTTCTGGGGGAGCCAAAAACGCCCTGGTCGTCATGCCCGATACCAACTGGGATACCTATCTGGGCACGATTATGAATTCCTGCTTCGGGGCCGCTGGCCAGCGTTGCCTGGCCAATTCGCGCATCCTGGCGGTAGGGGAGGCCCATGAGATTGCTCGTGAACGTCTGACAGCCGCCGCCTCTCAACTGCGCCTGGGCAATGGGCTGCAGGCGGGCGTGGATATGGGGCCAGTGGTTTCCGCCGCCGCGCGTGAACGCATCTGCTCGCTGATTACCCGTGGCGTTGAAGAGGGCGCGGCAGCCGCACTGGACGGGCGCGCGGCGCATGTGCCAGAGTTCCCCGCGGGCTACTTTGTGGGACCCACCATCCTGGATGGCGTCCAGCCCACGATGAGCATTTATCAGGAAGAGGTTTTCGGCCCGGTCATTTCCATCACGCCGGTAACCAGCCTGGATGAGGCGATCAAACTCATTAATGCTCACCACTACGGCAACGCAGCCTCCATTTTCACCCAGAGCGGCTTTGCGGCCCGCGAATTCCGCTATCGCGTGGAGACGGGCAATATCGGTATTAACGTTGGCGTTGCAGCTCCTATGGCCTATTTCCCCTTTAGCGGGGCAAAAGGCTCTTTCTTTGGCACGCTTCATCCCCAGGGACGCGACGCGGTCCGCTTCTTTACCGAGAGTAAAGTCGTGATTACGCGCTGGACTGCCGGTGATGGCGAAAAAGTTACCGGCGTTGGTCGTTAACTGAGATCTCCCCCGTGTGGAAAGACGGGGATGAATGGGTTGTTCGTGTTAAAGAATACGGCTGCGAGAAAAACAAACAAACATCTGCTGGTCGTTTCGCGTTCAGGCAAGGACTGTCAGCATCGCGGTGATCGTCATCGGTGAGTCTGCCAGTGGTATACCGTGGGCATCGGTTGCCACAAGGGTGATATGCGCGGTATAGGTGCCGATGAGTTTGCCACTACTGCTGGCCTGCACGGTGATGGTATCGCCCGCGCCTGTATCGGAGCCGGACGAACTGGCGAAGGTGATCCAGGGCACATCGGCGCTGGCCTGCCAGTGGACGGGGCGGGCACAATTCCCGCTCTCCATGATATCCAGGCTCTGCGGTGTTGGTGGCGAGAGCAGCACTGCGGCAAAGGAGATTTTTCCCGGCGTGACGCTCAATGAGCAGGGGACCTGCACGGTTAACAGGATGGTGAGGGTCTGCGGGCTACCTGGCAGCGGATTTCCCTGCCCATCAAATGCTTTGGCAAGCACACTGGTTGTATAGGTGCCGGGCGCGAGCTGCGCGGCTAGCGCGCTCACCACTACTTGCGTGCTTGTTCCAGCGGCGGCGTTGCCCTGCGCGGCGGAGAGATGCAGCCAGGTGGGGAGTGATGAGACGGGCATGAGGTTCCAGAAAAACGTCTGCGACTGGCCGCCGAGCAGCGTGACGCTCTGCGGCGGTGGGTCTGCCTGCCCCTGTGTGGCGCTAAACACCAGATGAGTAATAGAGAGCGAGAATGCGGATGGCATTGAGCTGGCGGTAACCGAGGCAGCCGAGGCCCCAGGGGTCATACTCAGCGGAGTGACTGCCATCGTTGTGGCTGACGTTGTGTTTGAGGGCACGCTATGTGCCGTGGTATGGTGACGCATAATACTCATTGCTAGCAGAACACCATCGATGGTTAAAGCAAATGCCCCGACAATACAAAAGACCAGCAAGGCCCGACGCACCTGCTTCGGCATGCGGCGCCGCGCAGGAACCGGCACCACGAGCAGATTGGTGGCCTGTCCCGATGAGGCGGTCACAGGCGCACCTACCTCCTCCTCCAGCCTTTCAATGGTATGCACACCAGAACCGCGCCAGAAACCCAAACGGACACCTGAGGTCATGCGCAGAGGCACGCTCTCCTGCGCTTCCCCTTCCTGCACCCCCTGTAGATCAACTCTTCCCGCCCCACTATCCGTCCCATTGTCCTCTACCAACTGCTCCTCAGCGCTGTGCTCCAGAAGCGCGAGGCGGCAGGCATCACAAAAAATAGACGAAATATCACATGGTTGATTACAAGCTAAACAGAGATGCATATAATCCTCCCTACCATTCGTTCCAGTTCACACGCCGATTGATTTATATCTAAAAAAGATTGCTTCACTATCAATACGCAATTATGCAGGGAGCAGGTTATTCAACGCAACTTTTCTCGAAAAATTAGCCCATTCGTCCCACTTGTGTAAAAGCAAGCAAACGCTGCTTTTATTTAAAAAAAGAGATGTAGATCAATCTAAAAAGGCGCGCCTTTTTAGATTGATCTACATCTCTTTGTATGGATGAGAACTTACCCTCTCTGTACAACCTCCTGCTTACGCGTCTCGCGCTCTTCAACCTTCTGCAACCTCTTCTCCTGTTTGGCGAGCTTGCGGTCTTTGCGACCCTCAATCATCACATACAGGGTCGGGACCAGCAGCAGGGTCAGGACGGTTGAGGAGGCCAGGCCACCGATGACTGTGACGGCCAGGGGAGCTGCGATAAAGCCGCTATCCTTGCTTAGCCCAAGCGCCATTGGTGTGAGGGCCAGGATGGTGGCGACGGCGGTCATGAGGATCGGGCGCACGCGATGGCGTCCGCCCTCGATCACCGCAGTGCGCGCGTCCATACCCTGATTGCGATACTGGCGCACGAGATCGAGCAGCACAATTGCGTTGGTCACAACGATACCGATCAGCATAAGCAGACCGATCAGCGCTGGCACGCCCAGAGGGGTTTGTGTCACCAGTAGCAGGATCAGTGAGCCTGTTGCTGCGAAGGGGATCGAGATCAACAGGATCAGTGGCTGTACCAGGCTACGGAAGGTGCCGACCATCACCAGGTAGACCAGCAGGATCGCAGCCAGTAGAGCCAGGCCCAGACTCCCGAATGCCTGTGATTGACTCTGCCCCACACCAGCCGTTGTCACCGTGACGCCAGCGGGCAGCCTGAGCGCGTTGATGCGCTTCTGAAGGTCTGTGTTCACACCACCAACGTTACTGCTTGTTGCTGTGGCGCTGACTGTCGCAGTACGCACACCAGCGATGTGGGTAATCTGGGTCGGGCCCAGGGTCTGCTGGACATTCGCGACGTCGCCCAGCGTTACAATCATCCCGCCAGGGGTTGTGGTTAGAGGATACGCCTTCATGCCAGCCAGCGTGGTTGGCGGCGTCCCCATTTGCAGATCAACATCCTCCTGCTGGCCGTTGAAGTTCACCGTCATAATCGTCGTACCTGTGTAGATCTGGCGCAGGGTCAGAGCAATTTGCTGTGCGCTCAGACCATACTGCGCTGCCTTCGCTTGCTCAACTTGCACATCGATCAATGGCGAGGCGTCGGCCAGGTTGCTGGTGACGTTGGTGAGGCCAGAGACCTTCTGGAAGGCACCTATCACCTGCTGCGTGGCCTGTGTCAGCGTGGCCTGGTCAGGAGCCTGAACGTTCATGGCGATGCCAGAGCTATTGAAACCACCACCACTGTTGGCCGAGAATTGCAGTGTGCCCACGTTGGTCAACGTGTTCAGGCGGTTCTGCAAATTGTTCTGGAACGCGATCTGGTCGGCATTGGGATCGGTGGTAATGGAGAAGTTCGCGACGTTGGCACCGCCGGCATTGCCCTGGATCGAGGCAAACGCGCCAGCAGAACCGATGGTTACTTGATAATGCTGGATCGTAGGCGTCATCCCTTGTAGAATGTTCTCAACTTGCTGCGCGTTCTGGTCGGTCACGTCCAGGCTTGTACCCACGGGCAAGGTCTGGCTGATCGAGTACGTATTCTGCTGAGACGAGCTAAAGAAGTTCGTCCCCAGGCGCGGTATCAGGGTCAGCGAGCCAAAGAAGAGCACAATCGCCACAAGCAGTGAAATGACCCTGTGCGCAGTCACCCAGCGTATCATCGGTATATAGCCACGTTCCAGGATCGTCAGCTTTTCATGAGCATCTTGAGCTTTCTGCGTGTCAACTTTTCCTTTTGGCGCCTTCAAGAACCAGTAGGCCAGCACCGGAATGATCGTCAGAGCCACAAAGAGCGAGGCGAGCAGGGCCACGGTGACAGTGATCGCAAAAGGCCCAAAAAGCTCTCCAATCAAACCGCCGGTAAAGGCGATGGGCAGGAAGACCGCTACTGTGGTCAGGGTTGAGGAGGTCACGGCGCCCGCCACTTCGCGCACTGCGCCAGGAATAGCCGTATTTTTGGGCTCTCCCTGCTTGAGGTGACGATAGATGTTCTCCAGCACGACAATTGAGTCATCGACTACGCGCCCGATAGCGATGGTCAAACCACCCAGCGTGAGGAGATTGAGCGAGAGGTTGCCAATCCAGAGCGCGATCAAGGCAATGAAGATTGAGAGCGGGATCGAAATCGCCGTCACCAGAGTTGAACGCAACGAGAAGAGGAAGAGTAGAATGACCAGAATGGCAAAAGCAGCGCCAATCAGACCTTCATTAAGCAGGCCGCTCACCGAACTTTTGATGGTAGGAGCCTGGTCTGAAATGACGGTGATTTGCGCGCCATTGCTCAGTTGATTCTGCAACGCAGTGAGTTTGCCATTCACCGTATCGGAGATGTTGACTGTATTACCATCGGAGGTCTTAGTGATTGAGATACCCAGGCTGGGATGCCCATTGGTGCGCGTCAGCGAGGTGGACGGGGCCAGATCCTGCTTCACCGTAGCCACATCGCTCAGGTGAACCGGTGTGGGAGGAGTCGAGCAGGTGGGCGCGGGTGCTCCCTTTGGGGGGCCACCCTTCTGGCCACTCGTGGGGGGAATGTTTGCTGCCGGGCAATTTGATTTCATCCCCACGACCAGATTTTTCAGATCGTCGAGCGACTTGAACTGGCTGCCCACACTGACCGCGAAGGTTTGACCGTTATTGGTCACCTGACCGGCGGGAAGAGTCACGTTGTTGGTTGCCAGCGCACCCTGCGGACCCAGCAAGGATGCCGGACTTATGCCGTCTGCCAGCATTTCCTGTATATCAGGGGTAATCGTGATAATCTGATTGCGGACCCCTGTGACGTTCACCTGAGCCACGCCATTAATCCCACTGAGAGCTGGTATGACCTTCGCCTTGAGATCGGCGGCCAGTTGCGCCTGATCCTCATTAGACGTCACGGCAAGCTGAATCACTGGCAGGGAGTTAATATTGAACGTTTGCACCTGCGGCGTCTGCGCGCCAGAGGGCAGGGACTGCACATGGGCAATCTGTTGCGAGAGTTTCTGGCTAACTGTGTCAATATCCGTGCCAAAGTTATAACTCACCACAATGATCGATGTCCCCTGATTTGAATATGAGGTCATCGATTGAATGTTCGGCATGCCCTGAATGCTCTGCTCCAGCGGATTGGTGACATCTTGCTCGACAATTGCTGGCGAAGCACCGGGATACACTGTCACCACGGTGACGGCAGGAAACTCCAGCGAGGGGAACAGCTCCTGCTTGAGTGAGGGGATGATAAATGCCCCAAACAAGAGAATAGCAATGGTGGCCAGCGCAACGAGGCTGCGATTAGCCAGGCTCATTCTAGAAAGCAACGACATAGAATATACTCCAAACGCGAGGACAGAACCCTCGCATTCCAATACAACGAGAAAAAAAGGCTATTTCTAGCAGCATTCGCTCGCTCAATTTTCATAATCAACGCGTAAAAGGGAGAGCAAAGTCCTTGTTGGCTTGCATAAAAGCTATAGGTAGCTTACAGTGATGGCAGAATATTGTCTTCAGGGGTTTCCCTGATGCTTTTTGCGCGCAATTTTTTTAGAATCTGGGCATGCAATCATCTCTACGCACACATTGGTATAACCTGTACTCCTGGTTCAGCGTGCGCTGGCTGATCGTTAGCGCTGGCGTGGCTGTGCAGCTTTTTGTGCTGGGCGTGACCCTGGCTAACCTGGGCAACACCGTCACCACGGACATTGCTCTGGCGCCCGCCGTGAACCAGCCAGGCGTGTGCCAGGTCGTGGCCGTGCGGCCTTTTAGCGATGCCTGGCTGCCAGGTGTGCAGCCAGGCATGCAAATCAGGATCGTTGGCGCGCCATCTGATAATCCTTGCGCGATCACTACGCCAAGAATTGTTCTGCAGATCGTGGGGTTGCCAGGACGCAACATCGATGCGACTGTGCAGTCACCGCCAGTTGATACTTTGGATGTCGCTATCGTCATCTTCCTGGCCAGTATTTTCAATGTCACCGGCATCGCTATCTTTTTGCGCGCACCAAATCGTCAGACGGCGCGCGTCACCTATACCCTCTTCACCTGCACCGCGTTGATTCTCTGCCTGCTCAACCTGCGTGGCACCAATGATTACTGGCTGAACCAGCTCGGCTTCACGCTTGCGATGCTTGTGCGTGGACTTTCGGTGTCCTTCGTCTGCCTCTTTACCTATCCCGTGGAAAAGCAGCAGCGCGCGCCTGTTCTGCCGTATATTCCCCTGCTAATTGGCACAATCCTGGCCCTGCTCAGCGCTTTTATGCCTGTACTCCCGGTTTCCACCCGCATAGCATTTATACTGCTTAGCTTTCTCTATAGCTCCATCTGCGTGATGATCGTGATTGGGGTGATGGTTCGAGGATTGCGCCATTTGCGCCGCCAGGAACGCCAATTCGTGCGTATGGTCGTGGTTGGCCTGCTGTTCCTGCTCATACCGCTTGTGCTCAATTTGAGCATCATCCATACGGATACGGTCTTTCAGAAAAGCCTGGTGCGCCTGATCCCGATCCCGTTGGCGGTGCTCCCGCTGGCTTGCGACTACGCGCTCTTTCGTCGCCAGTTGCTGGGTACGATGAGCATGCTCAGTCGTCAGGCGATGCGCGGGCTGCTCTGGCTGCTGCTGGCCAGTGCCTTTCTCTTTCCCAGCATTATCCTGTTCCGAGCTATCGGCGGCCTGCATCTCCCACAGGAGACGCGCGATTATATTTATGCCGGGACGCTGGCGGTGAGCCTGCTTTGTTTTCCCCTGCTCTGGAACAAGGTGCGCGATGCAGGAGATCAGGTTTTCTACCAGGATTTTTACGAGTATAACCGCTCATTGCGCGAGATGAGCGCCACTTTGACACGTCTGCAGGATATCGAGCAGATCAGCGCGTTTATGCTCCCTCGCCTGGCTACTCTACTCAACGCGACGGAGACCGGGCTGCTGCTACGCGAGCCCGGTCACACACGCCAACAGCCTCACCTGGGCGGTGACAATGAGAGCATAGATGGTTGGCGCGTGTATCGGCATAGCGCCCCAAAAACGCGCGGCCAGGTGACACCAGTGGAAATCCCCCGCGAGCGCCTGCTCAGCATCGCCAATCTGGGCCTGACCCATCTTGTGCAGCATACCAACGAACCCTTGCTGCTGGATGGCGTCTTGCTGCTGGCGCTCTCCGCTGAAAATCGCTGGAGCGGCTTCCTCTGTCTGGGACCCAAAGCCAATCTGGAGCCATATAACAAGCAGGATTATAGCTTTTTGTGTACTCTGGCTTCCCAACTCTCGGTGCTGGAGGTCAATAGCCGCTATCTGGAGCAGGCGCAGAGCGATGCCCGGCAACTGGCCGCGCTCAACCATCGCGTACTCTCGGCGCAGGAAGAGGAGCGTCGGCACCTGGCGCTGGAACTGCACGACGAGGCATTGCAGCAGGCCATGCTGGTCGTGCGCCAGCTCTCCGACGCGGGCACGATGAGCGAGGTGGCCGAGGTTATGCCCCTGGCGCGCTCGGTCGTTAGTAGTCTGCGCCGCACGTGTCTGGAACTACGCCCCCCTCTGCTCGACGAACTGGGACTGGTGGAGGCGTTTCGCTGGCTGGCCCACTCCACTGAGGAACATAGCGCGGGCAAGCTCGCCATTTCGGTGACATGTGTGGGCAACTGGGAGACACGTCTGCCCGACGATAGAGAGTTGGCGCTTTACCGGGTTGGGCAGGAGGCGCTCTCCAACGCCTTCAAGTATGCCAATGCTACGCGTGTCGTCATCCGGCTGCGGCGTGGACCACGCGGGACCATCTCGCTGCTCATCTCGGATAATGGGCGTGGCATGCGCAAAAAGCACCGACCCGCTGAAAGCCTGGGTTTGATCGGTATGCACGAGCGTATGACGGCCATCGGTGGCACCTTGCACATTCGCAGCAGCCCAGGACGCGGCGTCACCATTCGCGCAGCCTGTCCAGCCACACAACAGGATGCGCCATCGCCACAACCACACCAACCAGAGCGTGGCTTGCTTGTGCAAGATCGCTTGAGTGATACAGCTCCACAGCTAGAGCCAGGCGTGCTCGAAGAGAGTTGGGAAGGGGTGCGCTCATGAGCAACAGCGCGCAGGCCGCAACTCAGAAGACCATCACGATTGTATTGATAGATGACCATACGATGATGCGCGAAGGCACGCGGCGCCTGCTGGAGGAAGATCCAGAACTCAAGGTCATTGGCGAGGCTCAGGACGGCAACGAGGCCCTCCCCCTGTGCAGAAGTTTGCAGCCCCAGGTGATCGTGCTGGATATCGCCATGAAGGGTCTGAACGGTTTCGGCGTCGCGCAGGCTCTCGCGCCGACAGGTGGGCGGAGTAGCGGCCCTGCGATTCTCGTCCTGACCGCCTACGATCAGGTTGGCTATGTCCAGGCCATGCTCAAGCTACATGTCCGGGGCTACTGGCTCAAGAGCGCGCGTGGCAGCCAGATTCGTCAGGCCGTCCACGAGGTCGCGGCAGGCAAACGCAGCCTGGACCCTGCTGTGCGCCGTCTGCTCGCGGAAGAAAACGCCACCGCCGCTGGCGAGCCTGAGCCACTGACCGCGCGTGAACTGGAAGTCTTGCGCCTGGTTGTGCAGGGAGCGCGCAACGGCGAGATTGGGCAACGCCTGAGCATCTCCGTCAAAACCGTCGAGACGCACCTGACCAGTATCTACGGTAAACTGGGCGCGCAATCACGAGCCGAAGCCATCGCACTGGCCCAGAAACGAGGGCTGTTGCTGGCGGATGGGTAAGTTATAGGGGAGATGTAAGCAAGGAAACGCACTATCGCCGCTTATTCTGAAGTGCAATTGGACTGGTTACCGGACCGGCGATGTTTCAGCGTGAGCGACACGCCTCGCAACGCCCAAACAGCGTAATCGAATGGCCCTCGATGACAAAATCCGTCTGCGCGCTGAGGGCGGCAAATTGCTCGGCGGGGATGCACACGTCCACATCGACGACGCGATGGCAGGAGGTGCAGGTCAGGTGGTGGTGGTGTTCGTCGCCGCCGCACACACGATAGCGGTGCGTCCCATCAGCAAACTCCACTCGGTCGAGCAGGCCAGCATGCACGAGCATCTCTACGGAACGATAGACCGTCGCGCGCCCCAGACGCGGCTCCCGCTGACGCAAATCCTGCCAGAGATCATCCATAGAAAAATCGCCGCCACTGTTGGCCAGTTCGATCAAGCGTTCGGCAATGAGCCGACGCGGGCGCGTGTTGCGCTGACATTCCTGGTCAAACACAGCGTAAATTTTATCTGCAATCACGAGCGAACGACCCTTTCTTCTGGCGGCACGCTTCAATCAGGAGTATTGGAAACGTTTCTTGGATATTCTTGTTGTTGTATTTTACCACAAAATGCTCGCGCGAACATCTCCACCTCCGAGGCGGACTCAGGGGCCATGTACGCGAACCCTCCTGATTGGCCCCTGGCAGGGTTCAAACGTCGAAAAGAGGAGGGTAAAAGGTTGCCGTGATCACTCTTCTCCTATTCTAGCATTTTTGGGCTACGATTACCTGCATGAATTTACTTCTTGCTTGATGTGTCAACATAGCGCTTCCCTCTTCAATTTGTATCAAATACACATGAAACATCTCTTTATTGTTATAACTCTTGACAATGTTTCTTTCACTCTGGTATATTTTACCCATATCGACGATGCAATATATTTTGAGAGTAGGGCATAGCAAACCTTTTTTGCGTCTTCAATGGGGTAAAGAATTCTCTCTGCCTTTTTCTTGTGAGTCGGGTGTTTCTTTTCAACAGCAAACCGAGACCCAGCGAGGTCTTCACGATAAAGCGCGACTTGAGCAGAAAAAACCCTGCTTGTTGTACTGTTCACATGATGTGAGGTATCCGCTCTCTGTGGAGCAAAAGGTCTTTTTGCGGCTCATCGCGTCTTGAAGATCGCTCTGTGGCTCTGTTTGAGACATAGTGTTGAAAGGAATCCTTTTCTATGCCCAAAGATCATTCAAGATCTGTCCTAACGCGCACCGGGGAGAAGCTCTTGCATACCCCCCCCATGCATTTATGCGCATGCGTCGTTTCAAATGGTTCTGGCCTGTTTTTATCCCGCTGATTTTGCTCAGTGGGTTGCTGAGTAACTGGGCCTTTCTGATTCCCACCGCTTTTGCCGCGGCTCCCGTCGGTACGAGCGCGCAGGGCACCAACACCTATCAGCAGTTTCTCCGGGACGGTCCACAGAGTAAGGCGAAGCAACAGCCGTTCCGCCGTCCCACCGGTGGCCCCTCTGCGCCGAAAGGTCCAACCAGATCGGACAAAACTCCCTCCAAACGTTTGCCCAGCGCTGAACCAGCGACGATGCACGACCAGACGTTCACGCTGGACGACTCGTTTGTGCTGCATTGGCCTGCGACCAGAATGGCGCGCAACCAGTCCGCACCTCAGATTCAGGGTACGGTCATTCCCTCCGGGACTACGCCGCTGGTAGCCACGGGCAACGATGGACGCCTGGAAGTGCAGGTGTCGCGTGGCTCACTCGACTTCACGCACGCCGCCCTCGCCGATGGCAGCGCGCCCATCGGGCAACTTTTCTTACAGATCCATCAGATCTCCGGCCACTTTATCGAGGCCGAAAGCATCCTGGGTACGTACCAGATCCAGGTGGTGGATAGCCAGGGAGATATCGTGCAAGGCGTGCAGGTGGTGCATCCCCTCACGCTCATCTACCACTATCAGCGTTGGGAAATGAGCGATCTCAACCTCAACCCTAACGAGATCCATCTTTCCTGGCCCACCCAGAGCACGGCGCGGCAGTCCAGCACGGTCATTCCCATGACCAACGATGCCAAAGCGCATACTCTCCAGGCGCACACCAGCATGCTGACTGCTCCCCTGGTTGTATCGGGGCCACCGGTCATTCAGACGCCGGGTAAACCCGATATCTCCGAGGCCAGCGGCAATAGCGGACAATATAGTTACAGCTATCCGCTCGCCGTGGCACCTGGGCCTGCCGGGTTTGCGCCCCAGTTGGCACTCGACTACTCCAGTCAGAGTACCAACAAGCGCCACAGTGCTCTCGCCCCGGCAGGCGATGAGGGTGAGGGCTTCTTGCTCTCCCTCGGCTCGATCACTGCCGCGACGTATCCAGCAACTAGCGCGGGTGGGGCCGCCACCTGGTACACCATGAGTGGCGTGGATGGCGTCAGTGATAAGCTGGTCCCCATTCCCAACCAGGCGGGTTTCTACGTGACTGAGCGCCTTTCCCATACGCGCATCCAGTTTACGGGTAGTTGCTGGAACGTGTGGGGGCGCGATGGCACCTACTATCAATTAGGCTGCACCCCTGATTCCTTGCAGAAAACCTCGGCAGGTCCCTACGAGTGGGATGTGAATGAGATCCTGGCTCCCTACAATGCCACCAGCCAGGTCAAGGCCATGCTCATCAGCTATCTGCAAGATTCGCCCGATGGGGGCACGACCATCCGCGACGCGGGCATCAAGCAGATCCAGTACGGCTTTGCGACTGCCGTCCCGGTGACGGGCCTGAGCCTGGTGGCGGGAACCGTCGATTTTCATTATGCTATGCCTGCGGTGCCCAACGGACAGAGCGGCTTCGCGGTAGTGTATGGCACCAATTACCACTGTGCCTCGCCGCCGCCCAGTTCGACGACGCTGCGCTGTGACGATCCGATCACCTTTAACTCGGTCAACGCCCCCGATGTGATGCCGACCATGAGCCTGCTCTCGGTGGCGAGCTATGTGGGTTCGGACACTACGGGCAATCTGGCCTACATCTATACATTGGCCTATCAAGATCTGCCTTTCACGACCAGCTACACCGATCCCTACACCCAGGTGCAGGAGAGCGCGGCAGGCGAACATCTCCTGACACAGATCACCCCCACGGTCTATGTGCAGGGAGCGGCCCATCAGCGCAAAGGCATCGTGTTTGGCTATGCCAACGGCTTGCAGGATCTCTATCGCGATCCCAGCCAGAAAACGCAGAACGGCAGCCAGATCTACAGCACCCAGACCGCCTGGAGCTATCTGAACCATTACGAAGATCTGACCACCGGGGAGGGAGCCACGGTGACCTACCTGGCGGGCTATGGCAATACCAATGGCACACCCGATGTCACCGATGGCCAGGGCAATATCCTCGATGATCGTTTTGACCCTTTCTTCTGTCCCCAAAACCCGAACCAGTGTACTGGTGTCTATGCGCACCCGGAGGACTATAGCTGGAGCGTGCAACTGGTCAGCCAGATTGCGGCGTTGGGCACCGATAGCCAGGGGGACACTGGCCTTGATACGCTGCAAGTAGCCACCACCACCTATGACTACTCGTTGACCGGCGCCCTGCTCAACCAGATGCCAGTGAGTACCTGTAATCCCATCACCGGGCCAGGAGTACCCAGCTATGAAGCCTCCTGCACCAGTGATGTGTGGGTTCCGCAGGCCGTCTACAGCTCCCCGCAAAACGATGGCGACTGGCAGGATTATTATCACCAGACCTATCGCGGCATGTTCCAGGTCTGGATCTCATCGCCTGCTGGAGATGTGACCGAGGACCAGTACCTGAGCACTGAGAGCTGGTGGACCCCTTCCTCTGATCCCGCCAACTATCTGGCGGGCCAGCTCTATCAGGAAGACATCTGGCAAGGAGGAAGTCAGTCAGCCAGTTCACTGGTGCAGGAGACGCTCAACTTCTACCCTGGAGTCAACATCACCGATAGGAATCTGAATCAGTATCAGAATCTCAACGCCTGTGATCAGACCTACACTACGCTCTACACGCCCTGTGTCGCGACGCCGCTGGCCACCAGAACCACGGAGTACGAGGGCAATGGCAACGCGGCCAACGCCCCCTGGAAGGAGACCACCTCCACCTACGATGATCTCAACACCACGGGCGGCTACGTCAGTGGGGGCTATCACAACCTGTTACAACAGGTGACGAGCAGCTCCAACGCGCCGACGATCACACAGAAGTGGACGTACCAGCCCACAAACACCACGGTCAACAACTGGACCTATTATGATGTGAACAAGGTCACCCACAGCGAAATTGATGACGCCAGTGGGCACATCTGGCAGTGCCAGGATACGACCTATGACGAGGGGGCGCCATCAGGGGTGCCCACGCCCGATGCTGGTTTGCCGACGACGGTGAAAAGCTACAGCACGTGTGGCAACGCCGCGACGGTGCTCAAAAGTTACAGCGCCTACGACCAGTATGGCAATGTCGTGGGCACCGTCGATCCGCTGGCCACAGCCAACCCCGGTTTCTATAGCAGCAAGGGCTGCTCAGTGAGCACGGTGGTGGACCTCTCAGCCTCGTGGACGGCAGGGCGTTTCACCAGCTGCACGAGCTATGACACCACCCACACGGCGGCCTTGCCAACCAGCGGGCAAAACGTGCTGGGTCAAACGAGTAGCGCAGGCTACGACTACACATCAGGTGCCATTGCGACGAGCAGCACAGATGCCAATGGCCAGACGAGCAGCTACAGCGTGAGCTATGATGGTACTGGCAACGAGGCCATCACCGTGAAAGCGCCCAACGAGAGCGGCGCGTACACAACCCGGCAGAGTGAGAACTCGGCCTGTACCGCCAGCAGCACGCTGCCCTGCTACGAGATCGATACCAACACCTCGCTCTACAGCAGCGCCATCAGTCGCACGTTCTACGATAGCCAGGGGCGCGCCATTGAGACGCGCGCGCCTGGTCCCACCCCCGGCGATGATACAGTGGTGATGACGGTCTATAACGATCAGTGGCATGCGTCCTGGCAGAGTGTCGCATTCCAGGTTCCTGATGGCTCTGGCTGGCTAGATCCCGCCACGGCCATCGATGTCAACGGCCATACTCCTGCTGGGACCGAAACCTACCTCGATGCGTTGGGGCGTCCCATCGCCATGCGCGACCCGAACTTTGGCTCCGCGCAGGAACCAGGTTTTGCCTGTTCCACCATCCTGAGCAACCCTTACACCTCCTGCACCAATTATACCTTCGGACAAGCGGCTGGAGATAGCAATCAATATGCACTGGCCACCACCATTGATCCCAACGGGCACGTGACTCAGAGCTTTCTCGATGCGCTGGGCCGGATGCGCTATACCCAGAGCAACAGCGGCGTGTTTGGAGGCACGCTCACGCTTGCGAAACAGGCCCAGACGCAGTATAACGCGCTGAATAAACCCACCACCATCGCGGTCGTGGATGAGCAACCCCAGAGCGGCGAAAGTGCCGCCGCGGTCTCTACCAGCATGACCTACGATGACCTGGGTCGGCTGCTGACCCGCAGTGATCCCGATCAAGGCACGTTCAGCTACAGCTACGATCCCGACGGCCATGTCATCGCGGCCACCCAAACCTCTGGCTCTAACGCACGCACCGTTGGTGTGAACTATGATCTGCTGGGACGCCCAGGCTGCGAACAGACCGCCGCGCCAATTATCAACGCGATGGGGGCGTGTAGCGCGGGGAGTCCGTTGGTGGTGAACACCTACGACACGACCTTCCTGGGCACACAGGGTAGCACGGATTTCCCGGTGGGTCAGCTCACCCAGAGCGTGGCCGCCACTACCTATCCTGAGAGCACCAGCGCCATGGTGACCGAGCAATTCCAGCACGATCAACGCGGACGGCTGCTCAACGAGCACATCCAGGTGGGTTTGCCCGCGAGTTGGAATGTCACGTCAGCCTTGCCCACCTACCAGGAGAGCATGCTCTACAATGATGCCAACCAGGTCACAACCGTCACCACCCTGGCAGGCAGCGCGGGCTATACCTTTAGCCCCATCTACGATCCCACCAATGGCGCGCTCCAGGGCTTGAGCAATGGTAACACCAGCACCGCGAATCTGGCCACGCTCACCTACACGGAGTATGCCCAACTGGCCGGCATCACTGAGTTGAACGGCGCGGCCTCGTCGCCCACAAGCCTGGCCAGCGAGTCGTTCAGCTACGATGCCAATCTGCGTCCGACTGGCCTCACCGCGAACTGGCTGCCAGGCAGCGGCAACAGTGGGCAGATCCTGAGTCAAGGTCGCGCCTACGACAACGCCAGTAACGTGACAAGTGTGAATACCATCTTCGCACCGGTCCCCGGCAAGAGTGGTTCTGGCGGCTCAGAGGTACAGAACTTCTGCTATGACGAGCAGAATCGCCTGATCTGGTCGGGTAATGGTGGCACCCAGCCGGGGGCGGGCAACGGTACCTGTGGCACTGGCACACTCGCCAGCGGCTTGAGTGGCGCGGGCTACACCGCTCCGTTCAGCTACACCAACCTGGGTCAGATCTGGCAGGGACCGCTCAACGGGAGCGGCAGTGCTCAGCAGTATCTCTACTGCAACAGTGCTCCGCATCAATTGAGTGGTATCTACCCGCTGGGCACCACCTGTGCCAACAGGGGCGGCGCCACTGCCGTCTACAGCGCCAGTTACGACCCGTGGGGCAATGAAACCAGTCGCACCTCCAACCACATCACGGCCACGCTCTCTTACGATCTGCTCAACCATCTGGTGGAATGGAATGCGGGAAGCAGTAGCCAGGAATGGTATGTCTACGATGCGTCGGGCAATCGCGTGCTCAAACGCTCCACCAGCGGGAGTAGCACGACCCTCACGGCCTATCCCTTCGGTCTGGAGGAATACGGCTACACGAGTGCCGGGACACTGAGCAGCCAACGGCACTACTACAGCGTGGCTGGTCATCTCATCGGCACCTTCGATGGAACCACGACGACCTACAATCTGACTGATGGACTTGGCAGCGTACTGAGTAGTTTCAGCAAGAGCGCCATCCTGGGGGAGCAGATCTACGGGCCGTATGGCAACCAGCGCTACACAATGGGCAGCATGAATACCACAGAGGGGTATACGGGCCAGTTCCATGATAGCGTCACCGGGCTGGATTACTACAACGCGCGCTACTACGATCCCGTCGCTGCTGTGTTCACCTCGTCCGATAGTGTGCAGGGCGACGCGCAGGGAGCTGATCCGTACTCATATGTTGCAGGCAATCCGGAGACGAAGACGGACCCAACGGGACATCTTGAAGGAGATCCATTAGACCAGGGGGGGAGTGGCGGCGGAAATGGCGGGGATGGTGAGTCTGATTTTTCTGGGTGTACTGACTGTGGAACAAATCCTGATGATCCTGCGAGTGCATCCCAGGCAACAACTTCATCCGTCGATGTGCCAACAGATACTCAGGTAGCCGCAAGTGATGCTGCACAGGTGCAAGAAAGCACCGATCTCAATGAAGAGGT
>CAXUEY010000061.1:0-34534 GCA_964250225.1 uncultured Ktedonobacteraceae bacterium
TGAGGTGACGACCCCATCACATCGGCAACCATTACACAGAGATGCCACATTTACGTTACTTCTTCGGGCGATTGCCTCAATCCCCTTTGTGTGGCGCGCCCGCAGTTACTGCTGGCGCTCACTTCTCGCATGGATACCTTATGAATTCACCCCAAAAGTGGGAGAATGCACGAGGTCCAGTTCGTTGCCCTCACCCAGGTACATATGCACGCCACAGGGTAGACAGGGGTCGAAGCTGCGCACGGCGCGCATGATATCGATGCCCTTGAAGTTCTCCGGGCCGTTCTCCTCGAAGATCGGCGTGCCCTGAATGGCATCCTCGTAGGGACCGGGCGTGCCGTAGATATCGCGCGGGCTGGCGTTCCACGGTGTCGGCGGATAGGGATGGTAGTTGGCGATCTTACCATTCTCGATCACCATATGGTGCGAGAGTACGCCACGCACCGATTCGTGGAAGCCACAGCCGATGGCCTCTTTCGGCACACTGAACTCGCTCCACGTTTTGGTATGCCCGGCGTGAATCTCGTCCAGTGCTCGTTCCAAACAATAGAGGGCCACCATCGCGGAATACGCCTGGAAGTATGTACGCGCGCGATCCCGCTCAAGCGCGTTACTCCACTTCGGCACCTTCCACTCCAGATTCATCTCTGGCTTCAAGGTCGTCTTCGGCAGGTTGATCTTGACGCTGTTGCCGGTGGCTTTGATATAGCCGCCAAGGTCCACCAGACCCGCCAATGCCGTGGACCATAGGCGCGCGATGGGGCCGCCGCCGGTATCCAGGGCCAGATACTGGTCGGTGCGTTTGTCGTGCCAGCGCGGGGACATCACCCAGGTATAGTTGTTATCGAAATCGCGCTTCTGCGGTCTGGGAATCGTCGTCTGGTTCCACGGATGGCGCTTATCCACCGCGTTGCCAAGCGGGTCGCGGTCCACAAACATGCGCTCGTTCTGCCAATCCTCGTAGTACGAGCTGCCGAGCAGAATGCGAATGCCCAGGTTGATATCGACCAGGCTGGTCGTGATCAGCTCGCCATCGACAATGATCCCCGGCGTAACAAACATCGCGCGGCCCCAGTTATCCATTGTGCGATAATCGTAATCGCAGACATTGGGGTCTTGAAACGAGCCCCAGCAACCGAGCAGGGTGCGCCGATAACCAACCATCTCGTAACCGGGCAGAGCCTGGTAGAAGAAATCGAAGAGATCATCGTGCAGGGGCACCATTTTCTTTAGAAACTCGATATACTTCATCAGGCGCACCAGGTAGTCGGTGAAGACCTGTACCGTGGCCACCGTGCCCACACCGCCGGGATAGAGCGTGGAGGGATGGACGTGGCGCCCCTCCATCAGACAGAATTTCTCGCGGGCCAGACGGCTCATCTGGAGCGCTTCGCGGTACAGTTCGCCGCTAAAGGGATTGAGCGAGCGCATAATGTCCGCGATAGTGCGATAGCCGTGATCTTTGGCGTGCGGTGCCTCCGTCTTCTCGGCCAGCGCGAGCACGCCCGGATTGGTCTCTTTGACCATCTGCTCGCAAAAATCCACGCCGACCAGGTTTTCCTGGTAGATGTTGTGGTCGAACATATACTCAGCCGCTTCACCCAGGTTGAGAATCCACTCACCCAGCGCGGGCGTTTTCACCCCATAGGCCATATTCTGGGCATAGACCGAGCAGGTGGCGTGATTATCACCACAGATGCCACAAATGCGACTGGTGATAAAATGCGCGTCGCGTGGATCTTTGCCCTGCATAAACAGGCTGTACCCACGGAAAATCGAGGACGTGCTATAACATTCTACCACCTTGCGCGCTTTAAAATCTATTTTTGTATAGATACCTAAACTGCCCACAATACGCGTAATCGGGTCCCAGGACATCTCGACCAGCTGTGGGGGCTGAGCGGGAACTTCCCCCCGCCTGACTTCTGTCGCCATACGTGATTACTCTCCTCTGCTTGAACGTCCAAACGTGGTTGCTCAGTGCGACCAGGTTGGGGCATAGCCGGTGGTCAATTCCCGTCCCTTATGCCGCCAGGACGGCTCTTTGTTGAGCGTATGATTCGTCAAATGGCGCAATTGCCGCATCATCGAGCCATAGACGCCGATGATACTCGACGAGAGTTTGCCACCGGGTGGTTCATCCATAAAGGGCTGGAATTTATCGGGGAAGCCAGGCATGGTGCAGCCAATGCAGATACCACCAACGTTGGGGCAGCCGCCCAGACCGGCCATCCAGCCACGCTTGGGAACGTTGCACTGTACCACGGGACCCCAGCAGCCCAGTTTCACCAGACATTTGGGCGAGCCATACTCGTGCGCAAAATCGCCCTCTTCGTAATAACTGCCGCGATCACAGCCCTCGTGAACGGTCTTGCCAAAGAGCCAGGTGGGTCGCAGGGCCTCGTCCAGCGGGATCATCGGCGCCATGCCCGCCGCCTGGTAGACCAGGTAGAGCAGCGTCTCCATAAAGTTATCGGGCTGGACCGGGCAGCCGGGCACGCATACCAGCGGGATACCAGCGCCGGAGCGCCAGTGCCAGCCCAGGTAATCCGCCAGGCCCATCGCGCCAGTGGGGTTGCCCTGCATGGCGTGGATACCGCCGTAGGTCGCGCAGGTACCAGCCGCGACAACGGCCAGAGCTTTGGGCGCCAGACGGTCAATCCATTCAACAGTCGTGATGGGCTGGCCGGTCTTGGGATCGGTACCCTGAGCAGCCCAGTAGCCCTCGCTTTTGATATTTTCGTTGGGGATCGACCCTTCGACCACCAGGACAAAGGGATCGAGTTCGCCGCGCTCAGCTTTATACCACCAGTTCATAAAATCGTCGCCCACCTCATAGGCCAGGACGGGATTGTGCAGGTGAACTTTCGGCAGGCCGGGGATCGCGCCCATCACCACATCCTCAATGCTTGGCTGAGTCGCGGCTGTCACTGAAACAGAGTCGCCATCGCAACTTAACCCGCCAGTAATCCAGATAATATGGATCTCCTTCACGCGTGTTTTGGTTGCCATGATGTACCTCCTCTCAATCGTCATTTAAAGGACTGTCGTTGCACACCGCGCGTTTTTACGGAGAACAGGGCCGCAATGCACCAGCACACGATCAAGGAACACGATGGTTCAGCACGAGATGCAACGATATATGTTGTCTATTCGCTGGATTTGCCTTGCCTCTTCTCCTTGTACTATACCGATCCCTGAAAAATAGGTTGGCCTGGATATGCAATTCGCATCTTCGTGAATAGTTGGGTATAATCTCTGCACGTGACTTTTTTTTCGCCATCTATCTGCCAACAAAGGAGTGATGCAGAGTATGTCTATGCGAGCCGTAATTTTTGATATCGGGGGTGTCCTTTTGCGCACCGAAGATCGCGCGCATCATCAAAAATGGGAAGCAAGATTGGGGCTGCCAGAAAAGGGATTGATTTAGAAGAAGCGTGACTGGACTCACGCTTTAGAGCGCGCCTCGCTCAAGCTGCTCAGCGTCTATCTCGCCCATCTGATCCTGCGCCAGGTGGATTGGTCGCTACGCTACCACAACCAGTCCACAAGTACACGCTACCTGCACAAAGCGCGGGCAGTGCTACAAGATATCGCCCGCGATGTTTCAACAAACTGAGGAAACTTATAGCTGCGTTGACAAGCAGCCTGGATACTATTCTATTTTAGCTGACGGACAGACTTCAGCCAACACGCAGCGTCCACATGCTGGTTTGCGCGCCAGACACACGGCTCGCCCGTGGAGAATCATGCGGTGCGCGACGTTGAGCCATTCCTGACGCGGCACGAACTGCATCAAATCCTGCTCGGCCTTGAGCGCGTCCTCGTGCTCGGTCCAGCCAAAGCGACGCGCCAGGCGACCCACGTGGGTATCGACGATAAAGCCTTCAATGATCCCAAAGGCGTTGCCCAGGATCACATTGGCGGTTTTGCGCCCAACGCCGGGAATCTTGACCA
Source organism: uncultured Ktedonobacteraceae bacterium (assembly GCA_964250225.1). Taxonomy (GTDB): domain Bacteria; phylum Chloroflexota; class Ktedonobacteria; order Ktedonobacterales; family Ktedonobacteraceae; genus Paraktedonobacter. The sequence goes on from CAXUEY010000061.1 coordinate 3,958, forward strand.
TCTCTGCTAGAGTGCGCGGCACCTCGCCCTGATGGTGATCCACAAGATACTGGCAGGCGGCGCGAATGCTTTTCGCTTTGTTACGATAGAAGCCGGTTGGGCGCACATCCTGCTCCAACACCTCCTGGCTCGCTGCGGCATAATCGCGCGCGCTACGATACTTCTGGAACAGGTCTTTCGTCACCTTATTCACGCGCTCATCGGTACACTGGGCCGCGAGAATGGTTGCGACCAGCAGCTCCAGCGGGGTCGAGAAATCCAGCTCATATCTGGCGTCGGGATAGAGTTCTTCTAGACGCCGCATGATCTCCTGGAGTTGTTCTGGCGATTTGGGCACTATTTTACGTGAAATATCATTTTCCATATGTATTACTCATTCTCTCAATCTATCAGCTTCTGTTTATGCTCTCACTAGCACAGAATCATGCTTTGTGAAGATTACCACAGCAGGGGGAGGTTCTCCATCGGTGCTCCTTATTATTTTCTTTGGTACATGTGCATGAGTTGCTCATCCAACCGCGTTATATACTCTCTGCCATAGGCACCATTCTCCAGGTTCGCCAGCAGATGAGCAGGAAGATCCTGTGCGATTTCACGACAGCACGAACCGGCGGCCAGTGCAATGGCCGCGACAGTATCCACATCGCCGGTAAATTGAATACAGCCTTTGAGCAGGCTACTCATACTCGTATGAGCCTCTACAGCGGTGATAGCAGCGCGCACACTCATCCATCCCTTCGACTGCACCTTCCCAGACCACGGTCTAGTCCACTGCCCAGGTACATGCCGCTCCAGGAAAAGGCCCAACTCCTTTTTAGGCCCCAACTGGTAGAGGAAATAATGCATCATAAGTGCGGCGGCAAGAGCACTATTGATTCCATCAGGCGTATTATGCGTAATGGCAGCTTGCACGGTACAACGCTCAATTACTTGCTCGATCATGGGGTAGACCCCAATGGGAGCAGCGCGCATCGCAGCCCCACTCTTATCGCTGGTGGGACGAATCTCACGCAAAAATTGCTGCCCATTCTGGACATGTTGCAAAAAATCGTAAAATCCACCAGCATATCCCTCTCGCGGGTCGCGTTTAAAGGTCTCCACAAATTTTTGGGCCAGGAAATCGGCAGTCCACGGCTTGCCAGAGACGATGGCCTCAGCAATAGCAAGACTCATCTGCGTATCATCTGTATATGCGCCAGGAGTGATCTGATGCCGGGGATATTTGACGAAACTCGCCAGATCGTTGTGTCTCTCTATCATCTCGCTCGCGTATTCAAACCCGGCGCCGTATGCGTCTCCTATGGCGAGTTCAAGCAGCATATGCTATTCCCTCCTTGTCAACTATCGTCGTTTTTCCTAAAAAAATTCGTACAGCCCCACAAAATACTCGCAATCAGCTTCACTCAGGCCGGATAAACCATACCCATTAAAGAAAGCCTGCCGGTCCTGCTGCGTTTGAAATAATCCTGTGCTCTTTGGTCGAATAGCCAGCGCCAGGTCATAGCGGGGATCGCCTATGCCCGCGCCTGCCCAATCTATGATTCCTGCGACTTTCCCCTCCGAGATCAGCACATTATCCACGGTAAAATCACCATGAATGAATGTAGCAGGTACAGGGTCCGGCTGATGCTGCTTCAGATGCGCAAGCAATTCAGCGCTTCCTTCTGTTGGGTAACGCAGAAACGTATCCTCAGCCCCCACAAGGTCGCGGTCGCTGCGCAACCCTGATGATACAACATGCTGATGGATGCTTGAAAGCGTGTTGCCAAATGCGCGTAGGATACGCAGCCGCGCCTCTGAGCCTGGCTCTTTGGCGATAGCGACCACAAGGGGATCTCCCGGCAAATAGCTCATGAATTTTCTAGCTTTCTCTTGCCTTAGAAAGCATGAGTATATTTTTGTACCTCTTGTATTCATACTCACGCTCTGTTATACTGTGTATACATGAGTTGTACGTTATCGCATAGGTGTTTTCCACAATCTATGCTATGCACATAAGGAGGACCCCAGTGAAGAAAAAAAACATCCTGATCTTCTGGATTATCGGGTTCATTCTCGCACTTGTTGGGGCTGCTATGTTTGTTCCAGCGATTGTCGCAGCCGCCAATCACTGCACTCCCAACCAGTTCGGCGGGCAAAACTGCTCACTTCCTCTCAATGATTCACTGACATCTGTTGGGTTGATCGGCGCCATCGTCCTGATTATCGCGATCCCATTCGGTCTTGTTGCCTGGATTGGCGCGCTCATCAGGAGCGCAAAAATGCAAACCTGGGGCTGGTTTGTCATTGTTCTGATTTTCTCCGGTCTCGGCACCCTGATCTACTCACTGGCTGGACCACCAGAACAATTTGGAACGATTAAAACCGACACCCCTTATTACGCCTCGCCTCAATAAACGCTGCCTTTGGCCCTGCAATCCGACAGATTTTTACTCTTCAGGATGAATATCTGTCGGATCAGATATGGCCTATTCCCTTGCCGCCGCCTGCGCGTCCTCCAACCTGAGCGAGAGCAGGCGCGAGACACTGTCGCCGCCCATAGAGACGCCGTAGATGGCCTGAGCAGAGGTCATGGTGACGCGGTTATGGGTGATGACGATAAACTGGGTGCGCTGGGCCAGGCGACGCAGGATGTCGCAGAAGCGGTTGACGTTGGATTCGTCGAGGGCCGCGTCCACTTCGTCGAGCAGGCAGAACGGCGGCGGGTTGATCTCCAATAGGGAGAAGAGCAGGGCCGCCGAGACCATTGCCCGCTCGCCACCGGAGAGCAGCGAGAGATCCTGGACCTTCTTGCCGGGCGGTTGCACAATCACATCGACGCCAGCGGGCATGCCTTTCGCGCTCTCGCTGCTCTTATGGCCGTTCCCATTCATACTTTCGTGCTCTTCTTCGCCTTTGGCTGCGGTCAGTTCCAGGCGCGCACTGCCGCCTTTGAAGAGGGTGACGAAGTTCTCGCGGAAACGCGCGTTGATGGCCTGGAAGGTGGTCTCAAACTGGCGCGCCATCGTGATATCGAGCTGGGTAATGATGGTGCGCAGTTGCAATGCGGCCTGGTCCATGTCGCTGATCTGCGAGGTCAGGAATTCGTAGCGCGTGCGCGTCTCTTCGTACTGCTGGGGCGCGTCGGGATCGCTGCCACCCAGAGACTTGAGTTTGCCGCGCAGGGTCTCGACGCGGCGGCGGAGTTTGCGCAGTTCCGCCTCTTCTGCCGCTGAAAGGGCCTCGCCGTCCTCGCTTCTGGCGGCGGCATTACCAATACTCTCCACGTCAGCCGGGGTGACGTTCAATTCGCTCGTGGTGTAGCGGGCCAGTTCACGCGGGTCGGTAATGCCCATCTCTTCATTAAGCTGCTCAAGCAGGCTCTCGACGGCGTCGCGGGCCTTCTGGCTGTCCAGCAGACATTTGCGGTAGACCACCTCCAGTTCGGCCAGACGCCCACGCAGTTGCAGGGTTTCCTGTTCGAGCGCGCTGATCTGCGCATCCAACGTGCTCGCGCCTTCTTCGGCCTGCTGTAGAAGCGCGACCTGAGCCTGGGCGCGCTGCTGGGCTTCAGCGATCTCGGCCTGGTGCTGCTCGACGGTTTGCTGGAGCGCCTGGTAGCGTTCCTCGGCCTCTTTGATGCGCACCACGCGCTGGTCGATCTGGGCGCGCAGATCCTGGGCCTGGTTCTGCTGCGAGGCCAGTTGCTGACGTAGGGCGCGGGCCTCCTGGCGCTTGACCGCGAGGGCAGTACGAGATCTGCCCAGTTCATCTTGCTGACGGCGAAAGACGATGGTGCGCTCCTCAACCTCCGCCTGCAAGTCTTCCACCAGCCCACTCAGTTCGCGCTGGGACTTCTCGTGGGCATGCACACGCTCGGTGGCGGCCTGGATTTCCTGCTCCAAGCCTGCCAGTTCAGCGGCCAGCTGCTGCTCCACCGAGATCGCCGCCTGCAACTCGCTCTGTAAACGGTCCTGCTCGCGCTGTGTCGTCGCCGCCGCGCGGTTGAGTTCGTTGATATGCGCGGTACTCTTTTGCAGCTCTTTATCGATCCCATGCTGCTCGGCTTTGCGTCCATCCTGCGCGCGCTGGGCTTCGCTGAACAGGTCGTTGATCTGTCCGATCAAGGCCACGTGCTCATCAAGTTGACGCGGTAGTTCGCGTAGCTCGCGTTCATAGGCCAGCAGACCCTGCTGCCCGCCATCCTTGCTATTGCCGCCGGTCAGCCAGCCCTCAACGTGCAGCACCTCGCCCTGCAAAGTCACCAGCCGCTCAACGCGTGGATCTGTGTCTGTGGCTGAGGCAGCGGTGAGGAATGTGAGCACTGCCTGCGCACTCTCCAGGTCACGCACAATCAGCACATCGCGCAGGATCGTGTGAAACAACGGCGTGTAGCGCGGCTCACACTGGATAGAACTTATGGCGAAACCGAGAGCATGCTCGTGTAACTCTGGATGCGCGTCGAGCCAATGGCGCAAGCCTGCATCATCCCGTTCACTCTGCGCGTCAGAAATCTCCGCGTGTGGGCTGCTGTGCTCCAGCCAGACGAGCATCGCCTTGCCGGATTTCGAGCTTTGCAGGTACTCCAGGCAGGTGCGGGCCTGAGTCAGTGTCTCAACAACCACAGCCTGCAAATAGGGACCAAAGGCGGCTTCTAGCGCGACCTCCTGGCCAGCGCGAGCAATACCAAGCTGGGGTACGGGACCGAGCAGGCCAGCTAACTTGCCCTGGGGAGCACGCAGCAGGGCGCGCACGCCGTCGCTATAGCCGCTGAGACTCTGACGCCAGTTCTTAAGCATGTTCAGACGGTCCGCAACCACGCGGCGCTGGCGCTCGGCCTCGGCCAGCGAAGATTTGAGGCGCTCCATCTCCTGTTGGGCGTCGGCAATCGCCCGGCTAATGGCCTGCTTGCGCTGCACGATCTGTTGTTCTTCGTTGCGTGCCGTAGCCAGTTGCGCGCGCTCGTCCACCAGGCGCGTCTCCAGGGTACGAATCGCCTGCTGGGATTGCGCAATGGTCTCACGGCGCGTGGCCAGCAGACGGTTGCGCTCGCCCAGGTGCTTCTGCTGTCGACCAAGATCGGACTGGCTGGCACCCAGCCGTGCCTGGACCTGGATCAGCTCGCTCTGTGTATTACGCAGACGACGCTCATCCATCTCAAACTCTTTTTGCGCCTTCGCCACTTCGCCCTCGCGTGTTGCCAACGCCACTGAATCCTCGTCGATGGCCTCGTCCGCCAGGTCGCACTGCTCCTCCAGGTCGATCACCTGCTGCTTGAGCGCGATCAGGCGTTCGCGCAGACGTTTCTCTTCCTGCTGCTGCTCACCCCGCTGACGCTCCAGACCGATCACACGTTCCTGACTCACTGCCAGGTCGCGCTCGATGCGCTTGACCACGTCGCTAGCCTCGCCCAGTGTATCACGCGCCTCTATAATCTTCACCTGGGCCTGCTGTCGACGGGTGCGCAGGATGTTGCGACGCTCCTCAATATCGCGCAAAGCCTGTTCCTGCTGCTGCACCAGGCGCGTCTGCTCCTGCTCAGCCTGTTCGCTGCGCTCGCGGCTGGTCAGCAAACGTCGCCATTGCAGCGCGTACCAGGTCAGTAGCGCCTCCTGTAACTCGCTATTGAGGCCTTTATAGGCCACGGCGCGGCGCGCTTGCTCAGCAAGCGGCTCCAGGCGTGGCTCGATCTCACTGACAATATCGCGCAGACGCTCCAGATTCGATTCGGTTGAGCGCAGGCGATTCTCCGCGTCGGTTCGCTGCACCTGGTAGGGCCGAATGCCAGCCGCATCCTCAAACAGGCCGCGCCGCTCTTCCGCGCGCAGACTCAGGGCCGCATCGATCAACCCCTGACCGACAACCGTGTACGAATCGTGACCAATGCGCGCCTGAGCCAGCAACAGCACGACATCCTTCAGACGCACCTTCTGTTTATTAATGAGATACTCGTTTTCCCCGGAACGAAAGGAACGACGAGTCACGGTGATCTCGCTATAGTCGGAGGGTACCCAGCCGGTGCTGTTATCGATAGTCAGCGAAACCTCGGCCATGCCCAGCGCGGAACGACTCTGCCCACCGGCAAAAATAATATCGTCGCTCTTCTTGCCACGCAACTGGCGCATACTCTGTTCGCCCAGCACCCAACGCACGGCATCCGCGACATTCGACTTCCCAGCGCCATTAGGACCAACCACCGCCGTAATCCCGGTACTGAACTCCAGATGGGTCTTATTGGCAAAGCTCTTAAAGCCCAACATTTCTAAACGTTTAAGATACACTTCTCAGCCTGCTCCTTGCTCATCGCGCACATAACCGCTGAAAATACGGTACGTGCTCAATCTGCTTCAGGATTGCCCTTTCCACAAGTCGTGTTTTCCTTGAAGGATGATAACACAGTCCACCTACTGGCGTCGAGTAGGCTGAGTGCAAGATACGCGGCACAATCCTCGCAATCTCTACATAAAAAAATGCAAATATAGCGCTTGAACAAGGTTTTTTAACGGCCTATACTAAACACAGTCGAGCGATTTCTTCTCATTGAAAAGAAGGATCGCCTTTAGAAACGAGGTCTTCACGATGGATCACGGCCACCAGCAGCTCTCTGCTGGCCACGCGTCTCGTAGAGAGATACCCATAGTACACACGCTTATTTTCGCGCAACAGACCGGCCACGGTGCCTGCGTTTGCGCTGCCCCCGCCTATCTTCTCCGCCAGAACTGCCACTATCACTATGTCTGTTTGTGTTGTTGTTAATCTCCCCTGAACGCTTGTAACACGCTTTTCGCAGCACTCAGGCATACGCTTCATTCCGCGCAAAGTGCTCCGTTTATCTGCTCACTGCATACCATATCGGACTGTAGGGTAGCTGTATCCTACACTTTTGTGCGAAATGCCAAAACACAGTGTTGCTGCAAGCGAAAGCACACTGTGTTTTCGTAGTTTTTGACCAACATCTACCAAAAAGAAATGCAGGTTTTCCATGTTAAAATTGATGGGTATTCTGGCGCACCCCGATGATGAATCGCTGGCTCTGGGGGGAACGTTCGCGCACTACAGCGGTCAGGGCATCGAGACATCCCTGGTTATTGCGACACGCGGCGAGAAGGGCTGGTTTGGCAAGCCGAGCGCGTATCCAGGAGAGCTGGAATTGGGGCGTATCCGCACCAGGGAAGTGTACCATGCCAGCCGGGCGCTGGGAATTGCGCGCCTGGCTTTCCTGGATTACATGGATGGTGAGCTGGACCACGCAGATGAAGCGCAGGTCGTGACCAGGCTTGTGCGCCTGTTGCGTCAAGAGCGCCCGCATGTGGTTGTGACCTTCGGGCCGGAAGGTCTCTACGGTCATCCCGACCATATCGCGATCTCGCAGTTCGCCACCTCCGCTATTGTGCGCGCCGCCGCAGCCGATTACGCGCCCGCCAGCGACCTCCAGCCGCATTGTGTCTCAAAGCTCTATTATCGCGCGGCAACCAGAAGTTGGCTGGACAACTACATGCCCATCTTTGGCGAGCTGGTGATGCAGATCGATGGGCGAGAGAGGCGCGCACTGCCCTGGATGGACTGGACCATCACCACGCGCCTCGACACAGGCGCGTACTGGCGCCAGGTCTGGCAGGCCGTCTGCTGCCACCACACCCAGATTCCCGCCCCCCATCTTCTCCGACATCTTTCTGAAACCGATCATCGACAACTATGGGGGTCGCAGGAGTATTATCGCGCCTTCAGCCTCGTCAACGGTGGGCGCAAAGAGGAGCGTGACCTGTTTGAAGGGTTGCATGATCCTATAGCATACATGCCAAACCGCAATCACGAACAGCTCGATCCCACCGCTTTTTCCGAGATGAATGAGAATGTCGTATTGCAGCGTGTATAGAACATATAAAGCGGAAATAGAAGATCAATTTGGCTGGGATAGCTTTGACGCCTTTGTAGCAGATCTTTGACCTCCCCTTTTCAAAGGTCATTTGCTTCTTTAAAACAAGCAGCCAGAATATCTATTAAATAGAGATGAGTCGCTGTATAATGCTGCTGCGTATTTAGCGTCGCAATGTTATCGCGCGAGATCTTTGCTATTTTCTCGCGAGAAAGGGAGCCCATGTATGTTCATGAGAGTAAGAGGAAACGGCCTGGAACCTCTGCGTTTTCTGCTTGTATTAGTGACAACCAGCCTGGGTTGGGTCGTGATTGGCGTTGGCCTACTGGTAGGAGGCCTGATCTGGGGGATGAACTCGCACCAAGTCTCGTATGTTCAGGGTGGCCACGATCATTACCAGGCTTTCTTAACCCAGGATAATGGCTACATCATCTTCCAGCAAGTGAATACCGACAACTATTATGTCATGCATATCCCGGACTACTCCCCAGCCATTGATACTGCTACTATCCTGGACGATATGCACTCTGCTGGCGACTTCAGTTTTATTGCCAGCACTGACAGTATGCGGGTAGGTGCATATGTAGAAAGCACTGGCCAACACATCGATACAGGTCATCCCATTGAAAAGGTGGCGTTCTATGGCGCGAGCCATCTGAATTCGCTCACCTACACCAATGCTGACTATTCGGGTGATCCTACTGGAAAAACGATCAATTACTGGCTCTATGCTGGCATTCTGATGCTTGCGGGCGTCTTATGCGCGGGCAATGGGCTGCTCTTCTTCGCACGCGGCAAGCAGCGCCGGAAAGAGGCTGCGGCGGCTGAGCGAGCCAGGCTGGAAAGTATGCCCTCGCCTTTCGCACGCGAACTGGGGGCAACAGCCAGCGCGGAGGCATATCAGGGAGCCGAACAATACTCTCAACCATACAACAATCCGTATCGAGGGCCGCAGGAATAATCCCCGCGCAGCGTGTCCGAGATACGCGCGATCAGCAGTGTATCTCGGACACGCTCTATAGACCAGACGGGCTATATCGCTCTCCTCACGAAAACCATCCTGCTCCCTGGCAAAAATAACTACGCAGCATAGAAATAAGCATTGAGGCATGCTACACTGATACACAACGAACAACTTCTTCTGCTCCTCTCGCAAAAGCAGTTTATACATCTTATCATCCCATCAGCAGGAAAGGTTCTCACTGCATGCTTCGATTCGCTCTCCCTCTGTTTCTACGTCGCTGGGGTCTGGCGCTTGTGAGTGTTGCGCTCATCATTGGCGGCCTGATCCTGGGCATGACCTCACACCAGATCAGCTATCAAACGTACTTACCCGATCCGAATTATCAATTGAGCGCGGGTCAACAATCGGGCAATATATACATCGACGCCTCAAATGAGTTTTTCGCGGCCTTTCATGGCGACTTTACGCCCGCTATCGCCTCTATCGATCTCGATAAAACCGCTGAAGTCGGTTTTGTGGCACGCACCGATACGAGCGCGCTCAGTCCTGCGCTGAACACGGGCGCGACCGTCGTCAACGACGCGCATCGCATCGAAAAGTTGTTTCTTTTCGATCAGGGTGGCAATATTATCAAGACATATACCACTGCTGAGTATAGCGCCAATCCCAGCGGTTTCTATGCCAATAACTGGCCACTGGCGAGCGTGCTGATCCTCGCTGGCCTGCTCCTGGCTGCTGGCGATCTCATCTATCCCAGACTGGCAAAAAAACGCCAGGCAAACGCTCTCCTCGACCATTTTCCTATTTTTGCGCGAAAACACCCGGAAGCCGTGAGTAAACGCTAGCGTAAACCGTATAGATGTAGTAGTATATGGGCGGGCGGATATCAAACAGGTTCTTTTCCTGGCACACAAGCTGTGGCTTTGTGCGCAATACACTGTTGATGTCTGTTTAAATAAAAAAGGAAGGTTCCTCAATTCTATGGTTCGATTAGCTATTCTCTTATTAAGCAGACGCTGGGGCTTGATAGTCGTCGGCGCCCTGCTAGTTATTGGCGGCCTGATCTGGGGCCTGACTTCGCACGATATAAGCTATCAGAGCTATTCACGCGCGAATTACGATATAAATACAGGCAAAACGTCGGGTAATGTCTACATCAATACCAAAGGGTCAAATGAATTTTTTGCGGCCTTCAAAGACGATTTTTCCCCGGCGATTGCTACAAGCGATCTCGATAAAACGGATACGGTGAGCTTTATCGCGCGCACCGATACGAGCACGCTCGATCCAGCCCTGAATGCCAATGGCACCACTATCAACGATGCACACAAAATTGAGCAGCTGGTTCTGTACGATCAGAGTGGCAACAAGATCAATACATATACCAGCACCGAGTATAATGCCAATCCCAATGGCTTCAATGATAATCACTGGCTGCTGGCGAGCCTGTTGCTGATCGTCGGACTGCTTCTGGGCGGCGCTGCTTTTGCCTATCCCATGCTGGCGAAAAAACAGCAAGCGGGCACAAACTTTAACATGGGTGCCAATCCCGTTCAACCGTACCAGCAACCCTATCCGCAACAGCAACCCTATGCTCAGCCGAATCCACAGCAACCCTATGCCCAGCCGAATCCCTATGGACAGCCGCAGCAACCATACGCTCAACCAAATCCCTATGGACAGCCGCAACCATCTGCCCAGCCGAATCCCTACGGGCAGCCACCGCAGTATCCACCTGCTGCACCCTATCCTCCGCAGCAAGCGCCCTATGGACAGCCAGGGAGCAATCCGTATCAGCAGCCACCTCAACAATAAGCAGAGGATTGGCGGAAAAACGCCTGAGAACAGCACAACTGCTCTCAGGCGTTTTTCTCTACCTCAACCTGGTAAAATGTCTTCTCTGGCCGACTCTATAACGTACAATAAAGGACATATCGCAATGTTCAAAAGCCGCTGGGAACTGCCCTATCATCTGCGACGGCCTGGAGAGCCTGAAAACAGGCTGTGTCGCGCATAGTCTCGCTGAGGCGCAGAGACGTTTTCCCGGTGATTTCAACATATTTGTATTTTTGCGCTAAAAGGTATTATAAAACCATGCTTGTGTTTTTTCATCTGCCCACCCTGAGCAGGACGATGCTCATTGTATTGATCGCGCTCCTGACGCTACTTGGGATTATGCTACGCCCATTTCAGTGGAACGAGGCGCTGATCGCGCTTGCAGGCGCGCTCCTGCTGCTCATACTGGGACTGGTCGCGCCCTTTGCCGCGCTCACTACTTTGCTCCAGCAATGGAATACCTTTTTCTTTTTTCTGGGCATGATGAGCCTGTCCGCGTTGGCTGAGGAGGCCGGGCTGTTTGATTGGCTGGCAGTGCAGGCGGCGCGATTGGCCAGAGAGCGAGCTGCACTACTCTACCTGAATGTCTTCCTGCTGGGCAGTCTGATTTCGATGGTCCTCTCCAACGACGCCACAGCGCTGATCCTCACGCCGATTGTCTATGTACTGGTCACGCGGCTGCGTCTGCCAGTCCTGCCTTTTCTCTTCGCCTGTACATTCATCGCGGATACTGCTTCTATTCTCTTACCTGTCAGCAACCCTATCAATATTATTCTCACTTCGAAATTTCCGCTGGACCTGCCAACCTATTTAAAGCTACTCTTTCTCCCAGGCCTGGTGGTCATTGGCATCAATATCGGCGTGTTTTTTCTGCTCTATCAGCGCCAGTTACGCGGGCACTTCGAGATGCAACGTCTGCCTGCCGCTGAAGAGGCAATCACGCAGCCCACCTATTTTCGCTATACCTGCGCGGTGCTTATTCTGGTTGCCCTCGCCTATATTATCGCCTCAGCCTTGCAGATCCCGCTCTCGCTCGTGGCTGTAGGTGGCGCGCTGCTACTCCTACCGGGGGCGCGCTTCTGGAAACACACGACGTTTCAACATATCGGCAAGCAGGTCTCCTGGTCGATTTTCGGTTTTATCGCGGGTATGTTTATAATTGTACAGGCCGTCGAGGGCACCGGGCTGACCACGCAATTTGGCCAGATGTTGCTCTCGCTCTCAGGCCAGAGCAGTTTTGGCGCGGTGATGGTCGGCACGGCAGGCGCGGCTATCGGAACCAATCTTATCAATAACGTTCCGATGGCGGTGGTGCTGACCTCGGCCCTCCAGAGCGTGCAACACGCACCGCTGGCGGTTCAGCACGGGTTTATCGCGGCGAGTATCTTTGGATGCGATCTCGGCCCCAATGTAACCACCGTTGGTTCGCTGGCAACGGTCCTCTGGCTACTGATCCTGCGTCAACGCGGCGTGGATGTTTCAGGGCTGGACTATTTCAAAGTCGGCATCCTTGTCACACCGTTGATGCTGCTGGTTGGAGCGCTGACGATCTGGGTGCTGCTGGGCATCTAGCAGCGCGTTTTTTGAAGGAGAACATCATGCGCATTCTCTGTTGTTTAGATGGCACGAACAATACACAACTCAGCCAGGCGGCGCACATGCTAACCTCAGCCGAACCGCCCATGTATGGGCTGATCTATGTGATCGATGTGGAGCCGCGCAAAGATATTGCGCGCGCGCGCGAACGCTTTTTGCGCCACCCATCCGGTCCACTGGGGCCGCGCGCGCAGCAAATACAGCAGGTAGAGCAAGTATCGGCGCAGGACATTCTCAACGAGGGGTTGGGTGCATTTCCAGGCGCCGAGTTGCTGCAACGCCAGGGACGCCCGGAGCGCGAGATCGTGAACTGTGCCGCCGCGTGGCAAGCGGACCTCATCCTGCTCACCCCCAGAACGATTTATTTGCAGTACCCTCAAACGGGTCGAAGGAGAACCTTGATTGAGGTCGCTCGCCACAGGGGAGAGAATACTCCTGATATCCACCAAAGTCAAGAGAAAATGCTCCATAGCGAGCAACCAGCTCTCGGCCCCAAATCGGTGGGCCATGTGGCGCGTTTTGTGCTCGATCACGCCCCCTGTCCCGTTCTGCTTGTGCGCCCACTGACACGCGAGCGCTTCCCGCTGACACGCTAACCCGCGCCGTTACCAGGAGAGATGGATAGAGGCCGATCAAGAGAGCAGCTTCTCCATGATGACGACATCCACCCAGCGATCATCGAGCATGCCCTGTTCGCGATAGATGCCCACGGTGCGGAAGCCGTGGCGCTCGTACAAACGCATGCCCGGTGCATTCGTTGGGAAAGAGGCCAGCACCATCTTGTGATAGTCAAGCATACGCGCCCGCGCCTCCAGCGCGCCGAGCAACGCATCTCCTATCCCGCGCCCACGCTGCTCCCGCGCAACATAGATCGAAAAATCGACTACGTAGTCATAGGCTGCGCGAGGGCTGAACTGGTTGAGCGAGCCCCAGCCCACCACAGACTCTGAACTGCTCACCGCGACAAGCACCGGATGGCGTGATCCGCGTGTGGCCAGCCATTCAGCGCGCTCTTCCGGTGCGCGAAGCTGCGTCTCTAACGTGGCGGAGCGGTCCTCAATCCCCTGATTATAGATACGCGCGATAGATGCGGCATCCTCACGCGTGGCCTCGCGAATCTCCATAGGCTGTTCCTCATGCGTTGTCTTCACCAGACGGCCTCACTTTCCCTCGCGTTTGCGCAAACGGAAGGCGATGAATCCGGGCTGCTCCATCAGCTCGCCATAGGTCTTGGGATCGATCTCGGCAGCAACAGGCACGGGTTGTGGTTCAAGTAGCTGGTCGATAAAAAAACCTGCCTGAGCAAACTCATCGCAGAGTGTGGTCAAAGACATACGCCAGAAGGGCATCTGGAAGGACTCGGATGAGCTAGACCATGTATCCTGGACGAGTTCGGTTGCAAAATACGATCCACCGTGGCTTTTCCAATCAGCAAAGGGGTGCGACGTAGACACGATTAAACAACCATCAGCCGTCAGGGTGCGCGCGACCTCACGTAGTGCTGCTACTCGCGCGGTGACATAATGAATCATCAATGGGGCTATAGCCACGTCGAAAGACGCTGAAGTTGCGAAGGAAAGCGGTTGGGAAATATCGTGCTGGTAGAATATTCCTCGATCACCAACGCGCTGCTGGGATCGCTTCACCATCTCCACGCTGATGTCGCAGCCAACGACCTGCGCCCCATGCTCGATGAGCCACATAGCGTACAAACCAGGTCCACACCCGATATCCAGAACCCGTTTGCCCTGAACAGGAGGAAGAAGACTCAGCACCGCTGGCCGATCATAGTACGCGTTGTACACGCTTTCAGTTGCGTGACTCTCGAAGTCCTGCGCTAGAGCGTCGTAGATGGAGGAGACAGATGTGATGTCGGGGTCACTCATAGATACCTCTTTCTGTTTTGTGCCACTTCTGCATACAAATAACCCTTCATTCTACGATATTGAGGAAGTCCATGTCTCATAGCACAGGCCCGTCCAGGTGCAACCCAACCCGATAAAGCTCGTACATACTAGTAATATGACGACTCTCCACAACGCCGGCTGGAGAGTCGCTTCCTGAAACAGCGCGAGAACGCAACGGCAAAGAGTGTCAGGCGAAAGGAATGTCCGTATGAACGAGCGTCAACCCAGTTTGAACCAGATAATTGATGAAGCGTATACTGCCAATCCATACCCGTTATATCAGCAGTTACGCGCCCGTGGCCCCGTCTTCTGGGACGAAGAGAACGGTGGCGGGTGGGTCGTGACCAATTACGCAGATGTGATGGCCGGCCTGCGCGATCCACGCTTCACAGCCGAACGCATCGATATCGGTACCGACTGGCTACCGGAGGATCTGCGGCCCGTCCTGGAGCAGCCCATCTATGCCCTGGCCAACCAGATGCTCTTCCTGGACCCACCGGACCATACACGCATGCGGGGTCTGGTTGCACGCGCCTTCACGCCACGTATGATCGAGAAACTGCGTCCGCGCATCCAGCATATTGTCGATGAACTGCTGGAGCCTCTCGCAGAGCAAGGGCATATGGAAGTCATCGAAGCCTTCTCCTATCCACTCCCAGCAATTGTCATTGCAGAGATGCTGGGTGTGCCCGCCAAAGACCGTGACCGTTTTACCGTGTGGACCGATCACTTCGGACGGCTGCTGGATAGCAAAGACCTGACCTTTGACGGGCTGATCGAGGCCTTGCAGGGCGTGAATGAGTTTATGGAATATTTCCGCGCTAGCATCAAACAGCAGCGTCAACATCCGCAGGATAATCTGATGCAGGCCATGCTCGCTGCGGAAGAACACGGCGACGTCCTGAGCGAGAACGAGCTGCTGGGCAACTGCGTACTCATTCTGGCAGCGGGTCACGGCACCACAACTCATCTGATCGGCAACGGGCTGGTGGCCTTGTTGCGCAATCCAGAACAGATGGAACTCTTGCGCGCCAATCCTTCCTTGCTGCCCAGCGCGGTGGCCGAGTTTTTGCGCTACGACAGTCCCGTACAATTGACCTCGCGCGTGGCAAAGACCGACCTGCGTATCCGCGACACAGAGATCCAGGCGGGCCAGCAGGTCACCTTTGTGCTGGGCGCGGCCAACCACGATCCCGCGCAGTTCGCCAACCCCGACGTACTCGATATTCGCCGCCCGGAGAATCGCCACATGGCTTTCGGGCAGGGCATTCACTTCTGCCTGGGCGCACCCCTGGCACGCGTCGAGGGCGAAATCGCCTTTGGCAACCTGCTCAAGTGCTTCCCACATCTACACCTGGAGAGCGAGACGCTGGAATGGTTTCCCAGCCGGGCCTTCCGGGGGGTAGTCGAACTGCCTGTGGCCTGGACCTAAAGGACAGAAGTTCTGGCCGACAAACGCTGCACCAACATGCCCGCTCAACCTGCATCAGCACATTGAGCGGGCATGTTCATATGCCAGTGCAAACCACCTGTGCTCGTGTGATACAATATCCAGCGGAAGAAGGCCATATGGATGACTCTCTGCTGTATCCAGTTGTGGTTATCGCTCTATAGCCAGCATATTTTTCTCCCATCCGGCAAAAAGACAGTGGGACAGCGGTTTGCCAGATTGCGGAAGAAAAAGAGTACGAGAAATTTACCCAAACTCATTGAATTTTTCCCGGAGGAGTTTTACATTGCAAACACTAAGCAAACGAAGTGAGATCGCCCAGGAATACACCTGGAACCTGGAAAGTATTTTTACCACAGACGCGGATTGGGAGCGCGAGTACAAAGCCGTCGCCACCCGCATTCCTGAGCTAGAGGCGCTGAAAGGAACACTGGAGCAAAGCGGCAGGGCGCTCTTCACGGTCCTGCAAGCGCGCGATGAGGTCTTTGAGAAGCTGGAGAAGCTGTATGTCTACTCCTCCATGCGCAAGGACGAGGATACGACCAATAGCACCTACCAGGGCATGCAGGACCAGGCCATGCAGCTATACGTGCGCGCCACCACAGCCATCGCGTTTATCGAGCCGGAAATTCTGGCTCTGCCACAAGCGAAGTTAGATCAGTTTGTGCAGGCTCAGCCGGAACTGAAGCTCTACGAGCACCAGTTGCATGATACCAGCCGCAATCGTCCCCATGTGCGTTCAGCCGAGGTTGAGGCGGTGCTGGCCGCGGCGGGCGAGGTGACAGAAGCGCCCGATTCGATCTTCTCGATGATCGACAATGCCGATTTGAAACTGCCCACCATTACCGATGAAGAGGGCAAAGCGGTCGAGCTGACCAAAGGCAACTACCTGGTCTACATCCGCAGCACAGACCGCCGCGTGCGCAAAGAGGCCTTTGAAAGTCTGCACAAAACCTTCTTGAAGCAGCGCAACACCATCGCCACAACCCTCTCTTCGCAGGTCAAAAGCGGCCTCTTCTACACCCACCAGCGCGGCTTTGCCTCCACACGCGAACGAGCATTGTTCCGCAACAACATTCCAGTCAGCGTCTACGATAACCTCGTGGCGACCGTCAACGAGCATATCCCGCTGCTGAACCGCTACATGAAGTTGCGCAAACGCATGTTGCACCTGGACGAGCTGCACATGTACGACCTGTACGTTCCCATCGTCGAGGAGACTACCGACGAGATCGCCTACGAACGCGCGCGCGACACGGTGATCGAGGCGCTGGCTCCCCTGGGCGAGAACTACGGCAGCATCCTGAAGGGCGCGTTCAGCCAGCGCTGGATCGATGTTTACGAGACACCGGGCAAACGCGGCGGCGCCTATAGCGGGGGGGCGTATGCGACCCAGCCGTTTATTCTGCTCAACTATCAAAATAAACGCGACAGCATGTATACGCTGGCGCACGAACTGGGCCACTCGATGCATTCGTACTTCACGCGCCACCATCAGCCGTTCCAGTATGGCGACTACACGATCTTCGTGGCCGAGGTCGCCTCGACGCTCAACGAAGGTCTGCTGACCGAGCATCTGCTGAAAACCACCACGGATCGCGCGGTGCGCCTGGCTATCCTCAACCACTCGCTGGAGGACCTGCGCGGCACGCTCTTCCGCCAGACGATGTTTGCGGAATTTGAGCAGGTGATTCACCAGCGTGGAGAAGAGGGTCAGCCGCTGACCGCCGATACGTTGAGCGCAGCCTATCGCGAGATCAACACCAAATATTATGGTGGCGAGGCGGTCATCGACGAGCTGATCGATATCGAGTGGGCGCGCATCCCGCATTTCTACTACAACTTCTACGTCTATCAGTATGCCACTGGCATTTCAGCGGCCTCGGCCCTGGTTCAGCAAATTCTGAGCGAGGGT
Organism: uncultured Ktedonobacteraceae bacterium; assembly: GCA_964250225.1. GTDB lineage: Bacteria > Chloroflexota > Ktedonobacteria > Ktedonobacterales > Ktedonobacteraceae > Paraktedonobacter. The sequence continues at coordinate 21,481 of CAXUEY010000061.1, forward strand.
CAACCCGCCGTAGAGCGCTACCTGAACTTCCTGCGTTCCGGCTCCTCTGAATATAGCATCGAACTGTTGAAGAAAGCCGGCGTTGATATGAACACGCCAGAGCCTATTCGCCTGGCGCTCAAACTCTTCGATGAGCATCTGACTCAGATGGAGAAGCTCATCGGCTAAGTCGATGAGCAAAAAGCGAGACCAGGCCCACCTCACATCCTGACGAAGAGCAATGGTTCTTCGTCAGGATGTGAGGTGGGCTGATTCCTACCATTGCATTCTGCACTATCACATTCGATGGACTCCCCTCTTTCCTCCTCTTGCTGGCACTTGAGCGAAACAGCTAGCATCGCAGTGGTGACTACTCCCTCAGACCGAGGCCAGGGGTTTGACGGCGCGGCCAGATAAAATTTTCACAAAATTTTTATTTGACATCACACAAACAGCATTTTAGAATATGGAGGGAATAGTGCTTCGCAAAAATGCCAGGATGATTCATCACATCTGTAATGCACAGAGGACACTGCTCGGCTGCTATTCTCCACGCGGAACACGAAGGAGCGTACAGGTCATGGAATTCTGGAAATGGCTTACAGGCAAGAGTTCACGCCCACAAACCGCCTCCCATAACGAGCAACGAGAAATAGCTACACAGGAGGCGCCTCAGCCTTTCCAAACCATAGAGGGGCGTCAATTGCTCACCGGGGCATCGTATGTCCTGCCGAAAGATGAGGAAGAGATCAATCGGCTGGATTTTCAACATTTTATCTTGCGCGGTCTTCTCCAGAGCAATTATGTCGCGCCGATCTCTAGCAATCCGCGCGATATCCTCGACGTGGGAAGCGGGACAGGGCGCTGGGCCAAAGAGATGGCCCTGGAATTTCCCACAGCCAACGTGATAAGCTGCGACCTGGTTGAGGAGCAGCCGGATCAGCAGCTCATGCCCTCAAACCATCGTTTTGTGCAAGGGAATATTCTCAAGGGCCTTATGTTTCCCGCGCAAAGTTTCGACTTTGTGCATCAACGTCTGCTTTTCCTGGGCATCCCCATCGTGTCATGGCCACAGGTCATCCAGGAATTGGTACGGCTCACGCGTCCCGGCGGCTGGGTTGAACTGGTGGAAACCGAACTCACCATGAGTCACACAGGGGAAGCAGGCGCAAAGGTGAAGGCCTGGGTGCTGGCTGCCTGCCGTTTGCGTGGGGTCGAGCCATCACGGGTGCCAAATATGGACGACTATCTGCGCGACGCTGGCCTGAAAAATGTGGTCATGCGCAGCTACGCGGCACCTGTGGGAAAATGGGGAGGCAGGATGGGGGCAATGCTCTCTACCAATGGCGCGGCCTCACTCCAGGCGCTCAAACCGATGGTCATGGCGAAACTCGGTGTCCATGCCGATGAATTTGAGAGAACCGCCGTTGCCGCCATGCAGGAAGCTGAAATGCTTCACGCTACTGGAACATTTTATGTGGCTTATGGACAACGTACCAGCTAAAAGATGCACGTATCCACCCGACAATCGAAACAGGAGGGGAGCGGAAACCGATGGATTTTTTCAAGAAACATCCAGTGAATCGCGCGCAAACAGGCGAACTACGAACTAATAGCCAGCCGCTCCCTTCTCTTCAGCCTTTTCAAGAATGGCAATTTTCGGCTATCGAGAAGCAGGTGATGGCGGACAGTTCGCCATCCAGATTTTTTACGCGGGAAGACGATGTACATCGCCAGAACATCCAGCACTATCTCTTACGCAGTGTGATCGAAAAGAACTACGTTGCGCCGCTCGCACCAGACCTGCGCGCAATTCTCGATGTCGGCTGCGGCACTGGACGCTGGGCGCGGGAGATGGCGCTAGAATTTCCTCTGGCAAGTGTCATGGCCTGTGATCTCGTTGAGCCAGGAGAAGATGAGGAGTTGCGCCCCCCCAACTATACGTTTCGTCAGGAGAACATCCTGCAAGGGCTACGTTTCCCGACTGAGAGCTTCGACTTTGTTCACCAGCGTTTGATGCTGCTGGCCGTCCCCTCCGTCGCGTGGCCACAGATCATCCGGGAGCTGGTCCGCCTGGTCAGGCCGGGGGGCTGGTTGGAACTGGTCGAGGGAGATCTGGGAGCCAAACCGCTTGGGCCAGCCGGGCAGTGTCTGATGGACTGGGTGGTGATGGCCAGCAAAATGCAGGGGGTTGATCCCATCCAGAGCGCCTATTTGGAACATCACCTGCATCTAGCTGGCCTGGAACATATCGTTGTAAAACAGTATCCGATTCCTATGGGCAAGTGGGGAGGCAAATTGGGAATCACAATGGCCAACCACGCCGCGGCCTCCGCGCGTTTACTCAAACCCCTGCTCGTCAGCCAGGCAAAAGTGAATCCCTACGAATTTGAGCAGGTGCTTGCTATATCACAGCAAGAGGGGGAACGCCTGTATACAACGAGCTCGTATTACGCGGTGTGTGGGCAGAAAGCTGGACGTAGATTGCTGTGATCCAACCGAGCGCTCAGACTTCGTTGCAAATCGCGACATAGAGACAATGCGGGCAGATAGATGCACAGTTCTCTCAGGGCACGTGCTTAGGAGTTAGCGGCACCCTTTCTACGTGGTCAGGATACACAGTAGTAAATCCGAGTATTCTACCCAGGAGATTGTCAGAATACTCGGAGAGAAGACAGCCCTCAAATGTAGCTTATTGCGTCATATCGCGCACCAACTGGCTCACGAGCTTGCCATCGGCTTTGCCACGTGTTGCCTTTGAAGCCAGGGGCATGACGGTCTTAAATTCTTTGCCGTGCTGCGCCACCAGATCTGCGATGAGCGCGCGCAACTCGGCCTCGCTCAGATAAGCGCTGGCTAGATAGGGCTGGAGGATATCAGCTTCACGCTGCTCTTTGGCTGCCAGCTCGTCGCGTTTGGCCTGCTTATACAACTCGATAGCCTGTACGCGCTTCTTGATCTCCTGCTCCAGCACCTTAAAGCAGTCGGCCTCGGTCAGCGGCTGCCCAAACTGGAGGTTCTTGCGGTCTGTACGCGCGATTTCTAGGTTATGGATCGCGCCCAGCGCCATGCGCAAGGTATCCACGCGCTGCTGCTCCCTGGCCCGCTGTGCCGCCTGGATGTCTTTGCGTAACTGCTGTTCCAAAGGAAATTCTTCTCGTGCCTCTGCCATAATGAAACCTCTCTACTTGTAGACTTTTTCTGCGATTACGCCCCTGATTATAAGGCTGAATTTGCGATTCGTCAAGCATGATAATTGAGAGGTGTCGGGAGAGCAGGATTCTCAGATCTGCCCTCCTCGTGTGGTGTGTTTTAGAAGGCAACGGGCATCTTGCTCAGACCGAACAGCAACGGGCTGGGCCGCCAGATGAGCTGATCCGGCTCGACGGTCAGGCGCAGGTTGGGCAGCCGGCGCAGGAGTGTGCTGATAGCAATCTGTCCCTCCAGACGGGCCAGGGGCGCACCGAGACAGTAGTGGATGCCCAGGCCAAAGGCGACATGACGATTGTCTTTGCGCGTGAGGTCCAGTTCGTCCGCGTACGCGAACTCTGCCGGGTCATGGTTCGCCGCGGCCAGGCTCACGCGCACAAAATCGCCCCGGCGCATGCGTTTGCCACCAAATTCGAGATCCTCGCCGACCCAGCGAGCGGTGGCGGTGGAAACGGGACTGTGGAAGCGCAGCAGCTCCTCAATGGCGTTCTTGATAAGGGTAGGATCTTCCTCTAACAGACGCCTCTGATCAGGATGCTGCAAGAGTGCCAGTGTGCCATTGGCGATCAGATTCACTGTCGTCTCGTGTCCAGCGACGAGCAGCAGGAAGATCATCGAGATCAATTCAGTCTCGTTGAGCTTATCACCGTCGGCCTCGACCTGGATCAGGCGCCCGACCAGATCGTCGGTAGCCTGCTCACGTTTGCTGACAATCAGGTTGCGCAGGTACATCGCGAACGCGAACATCTGCATCTGCACATGCTCAAAGGTCTCCGGGTTGTTTAAGCCATCCAGCAACGCATTCGACCAGGCGCGGAACTTCAGGCGGTCCTGCGAAGGAACACCGAGCATTTCGCTGATAACCATAATCGGCAGCGGGAAGGCAAAGGCGTCGATCAGGTCGAGCTCCGCCGCGTCCTGTTTCTGCATGGCATCGATGAGTTCATCGGTGATGGTTTGAATGCGCTCGCGCCACTGCTCAACCAGGCGCGGGGTAAACGAGAGGTTGACCAGCGCGCGCAAGCGCGTATGGTCCGGCGGGTCAAGGCTGAGAATATGCATGCTCGTCAGGTAATCCAGGGTGTCCTGCTCTTGCGCCAGTTGCTCAGGTGTCAGCAGCTTACGATAATCTTTGATAAAACGCTGGTCCTTCAGGACGGCGAGCGCATCTTCATAGCGCGTAATCAGCCAGGTACTGCGCCCATCCACCCTCTCCTGACAATAAATCGGGTCATTGTCGCGCACCAACGAGAAAGCGGGATAGGGATTGGCCTTAGAATCAAGCGAAGTGAGATCTAATGCACTTAAATCGGACATCATTTTTCCTCCATTCATCTTACAGACAGAGCAATTTTATCGACAAGCCGTTGCTTAACTTTACTTGTGTCTCTCTTTTGAGTATAGTAGAAGAGTCGAGAGAAGGTCAAGGCACAAAGAGCGAGGCCGTGTAGCATAAACGACAGAGGAGAGGCAATTGTCGATAAAGAGCCTGAAAGAGCCAATGGACCTGCGTGTCAGGCGCACGCAAAAATTGCTCTGGGAGGCGTTGATGGCTTTGTTAGCGGAAAAAGAATTCGAGGCTATCAGCGTTAAAGATATCTGTGAACGGGCTATGGTTCACCGCACTACATTTTACAAACATTATGAGGATAAGTATAACCTGCTGCTCAAAGGCATGTTCGAGATCTACGATACACTGGCAGCGGAGGCGGATGTGCCACTGGATGCCTTTGCCTCTGACGACGCGCCGCCGGTCTTTGTCGGCTTTTTCGAGCACGTGGAGAAGCACCAGCACTTCTATCGTCTGATGCTATGTGGCGATGGGATCAGCAAGTTCCAGGGGTTGTTGCGCACCTACCTGGCAGAACTGTGCGAGGTACGCTTACGCAAAGCCGCCAGGGGTAGACGCACACCAGCCGTACCAGCTCCCCTACTTGCCCAGTTCTGCGCGGGCACGCTCATCAGCACAGCCAGTTGGTGGCTGGAGAACGCGCTCCCCTACCCTCCGCGCCAGATGGCAAATTATGTCAAGCTACTACTTCAGGAGGGGTGCGCATTTGATGAAGTTGAGAAGCGCTCAGGGACGAGCCAGGCGCCCGGACCAGGGTAGCGCCGCCTCCAGTTCTGTGGCCAGCGCCAGCAAGAGGCCCTCACCCAGCGGCGGTCCGACAAACTGCACGCCTATCGGCAGGCCATCCGCGCCCTGATACAACGGCAGCGAGATAGCTGGCTGACCGGTAATATTCCAGATCGCGGTAAAAGGCGTAAAGGCGCCGGACTTCGCAAATTCCCTCCCCCAATCCCCGTTAATATCCAGCGTACCAATGGGCAGCGGACGCTGACCGAGGCTGGGGGTAAGCAAGACATCGAAGGTGGAAAAAGAGGAGATGATGAGGCGTGCCTGCTGTTGAAGACGCGCCACCGCTCCAAAATAATGCACAGGGGTCAGCGACCTGTTATGCTCATAGAAGCCCCATGATACACGTTCCACACTCTCCGCCTCTACTGGGCGTCCACTCAGGCTGGCAGCGTATTCAATGCTCGCAGAGATACCCGCAGCATAGAGAACGTTGAAGGCATGGAACAGTTCTGGCGCCTCCAGCGCGCTGGCAGTATACTCTTCCACTGTATGGCCAAGTGACGTCAGCAGGTTCGCAGTATCATGGACGGCCTGGACATGCATGGGGTCGATAGCTGAATCAAGCGGCGAGTTGACGGTCATCGCGACGCGCAGACGGCGCGGTGGACGCGCAGCCGTCACAGCAAACGGTTCCTCTGGCGGCGATGCCCAGGTCGCATCGCCTGTTTCGTAGCCAGCCATCACGTCCAGCAGCGCGGCTGTATCTCCGATGCTACGCGTGAGCACGCCATCAGTGACCAGAAACGAATCGCCCAGCGTGGGACCGGCGGAGATACGTCCGCGACTGGGCTTGAGGCCAACCAGACCGCAGCAGGCAGCAGGCACGCGAATCGAACCCCCACCATCCGAGCCGTGCGCCACAGGAAGGATACCCGCAGCTACAGCAGCAGCCGCGCCCCCGGACGAGCCGCCGGGAGTCACGTTTGGATTCCAGGGGTTGCGAGTCGGCCCAAAGCGTCGTGGTTCGGTCGTGGGAATGATCCCAAATTCGGGCGCGTTGGTGCGGCCCAGCAAAATAAAACCAGCCTCGCGCAGACGTCGTACAAAATGATCATCAAAGGGACAGATATAGTCGCCTGAAAGATCCGAACTCAAGGTGAAACGTTCGCCCGCGACGTGTGCCAGCTCTTTGATAGCGATGGGCACGCCCGCGAAGGGACGCGCATCCCCCGGCTGGACCGCCTCAGCAGCAGCCAGCGCGATCTCCGCGTTTACCAGCGTAAAAATATTGAGATCCTGATTGGCCTCAATGCGTTGCAAGGCCAGCTCTACCAGTTCGCGCGAACTGATCTGACCGGCACGTACAAGCCCCGCCAGCTCTCCCGCCGAACGGGTAAGCAGATTGGTCTTCTCAAAAGTCATAAATATACCTCCTTGTCAGGTCTGTCTCCATCCAGGGATACGTTTAAAGTGCCGCATCGCTCTCTTAGTTGAGGGTAAGCCTGATATGCACGCTGCGGCATACTTTATAGGTTGGTATGCTAAGTATAGCACATGCGCGTGACAATGCAGTGTGCTGGAAAGGTGCTGCTCATTCCTGGCACAACAGCCACGTCTGGTGAATTAACTGTGGCACACCCTGCTCCAGAGTGGCGAAAAACGGGTCATTGGTGGTGCCTGCGACAAAACGCGCATAGCTGCCCTCGAACAAAATAGCTGATTTCCAGAGGGCCAGCACGCGATAAAAGGTGAGGTCATGTATCGGGCGTCCGGTGCATTCGGCGTAGTAGGCGACGAGTTCGGCGCGCGTGAACAGACCTGGTTGAGGTGGGAGTGGCGACAACTGCGCCATAATCACTAAGACAGGATCGTCAGGCTCGCGCCAGGAGGTGAGCAGGATGCCGAGATCTGCCAGAGGATCGCCCAGCGTGGCCATTTCCCAGTCCACAATCGCGGCCACACGTGGCTCATCGGCGGCGTAGATGACGTTGCCAAAGCGGTAATCGCCATGCACGATGGTGGTTGGACCCGACACTGGCATGTGTTCGACCAGCCAGCTCGTAATCCGGTCCAGTTCGGGTAGCGAGCGCGGACGGGGACGTTCCAACTGGCTCGTCCAGCGACGCAACTGCCGTTCCAGGTAGCCATCATGCCTGCTCAGCCCGCCCAGGCCAATCGCCTGCCACTCAACCTGGTGCAGCGCCACCAGCGCATCGACCAGAGCGCGACTGATGGCGCGTTGCCCGACATGATCAGAGCCATAGGCGGGCAGGCGCTCGTGGATCACCACACCCGGCACGCGTTCCATCAAGTAAAAGGGTGCCCCGATAATCGCGGGGTCGTCGCAGGCCAGCAGGACACGCGGCGCCGGTAGATCCGTCGTATTCAATGCCTGGAGAATGCGATATTCGCGCAACACATCGTGGGCAGTCGGCAGTAGGGGACCACGCGGAGGACGGCGCAACACCCACTCCCGCGTGCCACGCCGCACAAAAAACGTCTCGTTGGAATGGCCGCCGCTGATATGTTCAAGCTCAAGAGGAGCGTCGGTGTCCGCGTCAGGAAAGTGTCGAGCGAGATACGCGCGCAAGTTCTCCTCGTGAATCAAGGGTACGAGCTGATCCATAGCCTGCTCCTTCCCAACTAATTGGCGAATTCACGCAGCACATAGCGGGCCAGGGCGCGTTTATGAACCTCGTCGGGACCATCGACAATATGGATAGTGCGCCCGTTCGTCCACAGCTCAGCCAGCGGAAAATCGTCCGAGAGGCCAGCCGCGCCAAAAACCTGGATGGCACGATTGGTCACGTTAGTAATCAGATTCGCCGCCACAACCTTAATCATCGCAATCTCCTTCTGAGCAGCTTTATTACCCACCGTGTCCATCATCCAGGCCGCCTTCAAAGTAAGCAGCCGCGCCTGTTCGATCTCCATCTGCGACTGCGCAATCCACTCCTGAATCACGCCCTGCTCTGAGAGGGGCTGACCAAAGGCCACACGCGACACCGCCCGCTGGCACAGCAATTCAAGCGCGTACTGAGCCTGGCCGACCGAGCGCATGCAGTGGTGAATGCGGCCCGGACCCAGGCGCGCCTGTGCGATGGCAAAGCCACTGCCCTCCTCACCTAACAGGTTGCTGGCAGGCACGCGCACATCTTCAAAGAGCAGTTCGCAGTGGCCCAGGTTATCGTAGTGGCCCATCACCGGCAGCGTGCGCTTGATCGTCAGGCCAGGGGTATCGCGTGGCACAATAATCATACTCTGCTGGCGGTGCCTGTCGGGATGGTCGGGGTTGGTCTTGCCCATAACGATGATGAACTTGCAACGCGCTCGCGCCGCGCCGGTAGTCCACCATTTGCGTCCATTGAGCACATACGCGTCATCCACGCGGCGAATCGAGAGTTGGATATTGGTCGCGTCCGAACTGGCCACGTCCGGCTCGGTCATCGCGAAGGCCGAACCGATAGTACCGGATAGCAGAGGCAGCAGCCAGCGCTCCTTCTGCTCCGGCGTGCCAAAGTGCGCCAGAATCTCTACATTCCCGGTATCAAAACAGTTGAAGACCTCCGGCGCCCAGAGCACCCTGCCCATGATCTCGGCCAGCGGCGCGTACTCAAGATTGGTCAGGCCCGCCCCATGCACCGGGTCGGCGAAAAAGAGGTTCCACAGGCCAGCAGCCCTGGCCTTGACCTTGAGTTCAGCCACAATCTCCGTATCGTGACAGGGATTGCCAGAGGCGGTAATCTGGTCGCGAAACGTTTGCTGGTTGGGGTAGATATACTGATCCATGAACGCACTCAAGCGTGTACGCAGATTGTTCACGCGCGCGGAATATGCAAAATCCATAGAATGCCTCCTTGCTTTTTACTGTAGTCTATCACAGACCGGTTATGCGCTTACATAGCGCTGTTTGAGAAATGTTATGAATGCCTGCTCACGAGAATGCGTCTCCTTGTGTATTACAAATGATTGTATTACATACACGCATGATATCACCTACAACCATTTTTTCAAGTCAGAACAGGTAGAGGTATCGATGCTTTTTTGGTGCTTTTTACAGTAACATCAGAGGAATCTTCGCGTCAACCTCAGCAAGTTAGCGTACATACGTTACCTTCCTGCGAAATTTTGCGTGTACATATCGGCGACCGCTTTTCTTTGCCCAGCAGGAGTATGTATTTTCGGTAAGTCAGATCGTTTTAGCTAGCTGGTACACTAATCTCAAAGGATAGTTTGTGCAGAAACCGTTGGGAATAGTACCTGGGAAAGAGAACACAGGGGATTTTCGCTGTCAGGATTATTGCTGAGGAAAAGAGAAGAGGCGCAGGGATGGCCCCGCGCTTTTTTGCTTTCCCCACAAGATAGAGCGAGCACCCACTTACTCACGATAGAGAGAGCAAAGACTAAGGAGATAGAGCAGAATGGAACCTGGAGATTTTGTTGAGCCGGAGATAGCGGTCACAGCAGCAGTGACGGCAACGCTTTTCTCGCCACGCGCGCGCAAGTTGATACGCAAAGGGCTGGTCTACGGTATGGCCGGCGTGCTTACCGCTGGCGATACCCTGGCCACCTTCGCGAAAAGCGTAGGACAGGGGATGCAGCAGGCCAGCGCGTCTATGGCGCGTGAAGAGCAGCAGAGGCAGCAGGCTCGCACGTCGATGGCAGGCGAGGGACAGGGGATGACATCCACCGGCGCACCTATGACGAACGAGGGGCTGAGGAATAGAGAGGTCGAGGCCACGCAATGAGTCAGCAGAATGAGACGCCTCCTACAGGCTATGCGCGAACTGAGCAGGTGGTAAACGCGCTTGGCTCGCGGGTTGGTCTGTGGGCAGGTAGAGTTGTAGGACGCATGCAGCGGGCCGCAGGCGCGTTAAATCAGGAGGCGGATCGCATGGATACCCCTGGTGCGGAGGCGCAACCGCGCGACCAGCCAGCAGAGCACCCAACGATGAAGCGGGCGGAAGAACTGGTGGGCAAGGCCGGTGAGTATGCCAAACACTGGACAGTTGATGGCAATGTACAGATGCGACGCACGTTCGCCCGCCTGCGGGAAGATATGGAAGATATGTGGGCGGAAGCGCGCGCGATAGAGCGCCACCAGCATAGCCAACCTCGCGAGCAAGCTCCCCGCCAGGAAACCCACTAAGTGCTTACCCGGAAACCAGTTTGCAACCACTTCAATTCAGGAACAGAAACGAGTTTTCGGATAAGTTCTAAGGATGGCTTTCCATTGTTGGCTATTTCATACGACTGAATACCTGAGAACAAGATAACAGAAGCTGGCACATCTTCTGCCAGCTTCTGTTACTATTTATAGCATGGGTCAAGCGAAAAAGGATGGGCGCACTATGGGTGCAATACTTGCTGAAGAACCGCTGATCGTTCATACGACACCAGGGCGGCTGCGGGTGCATATGCCAGGTTGGTCAGGCCAGGGGGAACGCGTGCTGGAGACACAATTGCGCCAGGTGCAGGGGGTGCGCCATGCGCAGGCCAATCCGCTGACAGGCAATATCCTGCTCCAGTTTGATGCCCGGACCATCAACGAACCAACGCTGCTACGTACTATTCAGAGCTTCAATCTTACCAAACTGGCTGAGCAGCCGCCTCCACCTGAGATGCCGCACGTCGCCAGAGAAAAGCAAGGCAAGATGGTGCGGGCGCGCATCGCGGTGCGCGGCCTGGATCGCGACCCTCACCTGGCAAAACGTGTCATTGAGCATCTAGAGAAACGGCCAGGGGTGCGCGCCCATGCCAATCCTCTGACCGGGCGCGTGCTGGTTGAATTCGCGGAACACGAGGCGGACCTGGACGAGGTGCTGGCCGAGATTGCTGATCTGGAGCTGCCCGATTTACCAGGAGAAGATCGGCCCGCCTATCCACTCGACCCCGGACCGCTGTTGCAGGGGACGATGCGTACGTTGGGCAGCGGGCTGGGCCTCGGTCTCCTGGCCGCGCGCAGGCTCACCGGCTCTGAAGGGCCGCTGCCTACGGCCAACGTCGCTGCCCACGCCGCGGGTATTATCGGCATCTTCCAGGGTCTTCCGCCTGTGCGTGATGGGTTGCGCCGTCTGTTGGGGCGTACCAACGCCGACCTTCTGTTCAATGTGCCGGCGATTATCACGCTTACGCTCTCTGGGAGCGCCCTCGGTCTGGCACTCAGCGGAGTAGAGGCGCTGCGGCTCTTTACAGAAGTGCGCGTACGGCAGGCGGCCTGGCGCCAACACGAAGCACGCATCGCAGCACTTCCTCACGCGCAACAAGACTCGATTCTGCATCTGGAGAGCGGCGAACGCGTTCCACTGACGGCTGAAGTGCTGGAGGGTCACGGAACGGCCAGTGGGCGCGATGGGATGCCGCTCGCACTCGCGCCGGGCAGCCTGGTTCCTTCAGGCGCGCGCGTCTATGGCGGTCCATTTGCGCTCAAACTACACAGTGAAGCCGCCTTTGAAGCGTTCCAACCCCAGATGCGTCCCGTACCGCCCAGGCCAGATCTGTACGAGCACTATCAGCGCATCCAGGCCCCTATCGGGCTGGGCTTCGCGGCTCTGACCGCGCTTCTCACACGTTCGGCCAGTTCAATGCTGGCCGCGCTCCTGCTGGTCAATCCACGTACCGCAGCCATTGGCATCGATAGCGCCGATTTAGCAGCTAACGCGCGCGTATTGCGCACCGGCGTCACTATCGTTGGCACACGTCCCGCGAGAACGATTCGGCGGCCAGATCTACTGCTCATCGATGGGGCGCGCCTGCTCACAGACAGGTTGGAAGTAATGAACATCGTGCCGCTCACTACAGATATGGACGCCAGCGAGGTGCAGGCACGCGCGGCTGGAGTTGCCAGCGCGGCAGGCTCGCCGTGGGGCAGCATTTTCTCTGCTACCAGAAGCATCGTGGCCACACACGGCAGCTTTGACGGCAAGACAGCAACGGCTTTTGCTGATGGAGTCTGCTACCGGCTGGGGCCGCTTGAGGATTGCGGCGTCACTCCTGAAGCCGCGCGTCTGCGGCAACGGGGCAACTATCTGCTGGCCCTCTCCTGTGAAGAGGGGGAAGAGCAAGAAATGCTGGCGATCCTGGCCCTGCGGCCCCGGCTCGCGCCCGGCCTGCAAACGCTGATCGAAACGTGTCAGCGTCATAGCGTCGAACTGACCTTCCTCTCCAGCGGCGATCAACTGGCTATGCGCGAACTCGCGCACCGCGCGCACCTACCCTTGAGTGAGCAAGACGACGCGCTGGCAGCGATTGCCGCCCGTCAGCAAGAGGGCGCGTGCGTGGCCTTTGTCTCGGATAGCGCTGGCGCTGCAGCGGCCTTCGCAGCCTGCGACCTGGCTATTGGCCTGACCGATGATCGCAGTCATTTCCTCGCGCGGGCCGACCTGCTGGCCCCTGATCTCGCCGCCCTCAGCGAGATTATCGAAGCCGGCGCGAGACGCGAGGCGGCTGCCAGGGACGCGGTTGGCCTCTCAGTTATCTCGAATATCGCGGGTATCTTCTGGGGTGTGCGCGGCATACCGGGCGTGGGCATCGCCTCGCGCACCGTGTATATCACCGCGCTCGGCGCCCTGGCCGATGGCTGGCTGCGCCTGCGGGGGGGAACACGCGCGCGCTCCACTATGAGTCGACTCGTCGATCCAAACCCGGAGCGCTGGGGCAAGCGTGACGTGACCGACGTGCTACGTGTCCTCAGAACAAGCGAGCAGGGCCTGAGCAGTAGCCAGGCCCGCGCGCGCTGGCAGCAAACGCCCGTATTGCAGCAAGGCTCTCTGCTGGGAAAGGCCC
>CAXUEY010000062.1:0-14381 GCA_964250225.1 uncultured Ktedonobacteraceae bacterium
ACACGGGCCAGGCAAGCACGGACATATGTTTAGACCCCACACGGGCCAGGCAAGCACGGACATATGTTTAGACCCCACACGGGCCAGGCAAGCTGGCCCGCTACGCGTGACGTCCACCAGAGGCTAGCTCTGTGGGACGCCGGCGCAGACCAGCAGGGCGGGGGTCACGAGCAAGCCGCATCCGGGGCGTGAAACAGGTAGCCTGGCTGGTGGGCCGGATATTGAAGAGTTACATGGTGTAATCAAAACGCGCGTGCTGTGAATTGTTTCACTTGACGGCACATGCATGTTGCGCTATATTCAAGCGTAGCAATCGCTGTTTGCCCGATTCATTAAAGGGAAACGCGTTTATAGATGATGGAGTTTTGCAACGAACCGACGAATTGTAGATAAAGCGCAGCTTGAAAAGGGAGCGTGTGTATGGATGAGCCAGCCCTGCTTTTCGGCAATTATCTTGCTCGCGAACCGCTCGCGCGCGGCGGCTTTGGCCAGGTCTATCACGGCGAACATCGTTATCTGAGCCAGCGTATTGTCGCCATCAAAGTGATGCGTGATGCACCCCTGCAAACGCAGGAGGAGCGCGCGGCGTTTCTGCGCGAGGCCAACATGCTTGAGTTGCTCAAACATCCATTGATCCTGCCCCTGCTGGATGTGGGCATTCAGGAGAACGTGCCCTACCTGGTGACTGAATACGCCTCCGCTGGCTCGCTGCGTCACCGTCTGCGTACACTACAGGGCCAACTCCTCCCTCTAGACGAAGCGCTGCACATCCTGAGCCAGGTCGCCGCCGCCCTGCACTTTGCCCATGAGCACCAGGTAATCCACCGTGATCTGAAGCCGGACAATATCCTCTTCAACACGCGTGGAGAGGCCCTGCTGGCGGATTTTGGCATTGCCACGCTACTCGGCACGGCCAGTTACCATCAGACCAGGGTGATTGGTACTCCGACCTATATGGCCCCCGAACAATTTCGCGGTCAGATAGGCAAAGAAAGCGATCAATACGCGCTGGCCTGTCTCGCCTACGAGCTTTTCACAGGCCGCCCACCTTTCGCCAACGCTGAACAACCTCTTGATTTCTACTCACTGATGTTCCACCACCTGCAGGAGCACCCTCAACTCCCCATTCAGATCAATCCAAACCTACCCACGCACATCTCCGCTGCGATCATGAAAGCGCTGGCGAAAGATCGCGCGATGCGCTATCCTGATGTACTGGCGTTTGTCGGCGCTCTGCTGGCCGCACCGAGTAGTGCGGCTCCTACGCCAACGCGTTTGGCGGGTCCGCCTCCACAGGTTGCTAAAGATATCTCACCGGTACAAGTAACATCAACAGACAGTGCGACTGTGCGATCAATACGATCAGATAGTGTAGAGCTGCCAAAAGCGGGGGGAAATTCCTCGGATCAACAGCGCCATCAGGAAACAAAACAGAAACTGACTCCTCAGGCGCAAACAAAACAAACACGCCCGCGACCTGCATCAAAGCCTGCAAAACCGGTATCGCGCGACGCTTCGTCCTACTACTAGGGCTGGCAGGGTTAGAAATAGTAGCCCTCGCAAGTGGTATCGCCTGGGTCGCTGTTCACTATCCTGCTACGTATTCCACCCCGACTTCCGGTAGCGGACCTGTGGGAATCGCGAGCGGGCCTGATGGCAATCTCTGGTTTACTGCGGGCGCTGACCAGATTGTGCGCATCAACTCCAGCAGCGTATAACTAAAGGAGGCGGAAACTATCATCAATGCCTTGCGAAGTTCATGTGTCTCATTGATGTCAGAGGACATGGATCAAGCAAGCTGGTCCGCTCCTCCTCTATCTCCATTTTGTTTCATAAAACTGGTAATCTCCCGAATAGGCGGAAAAGAGGGCAGTTCCGCCTATCCCGGCAAGCTAATCTCAAACGTCCACGGCTGCAAGGGTGGATCGGCGAACTGGCCTAGCGGGTCGGCGGCGCGCACGACGATGTTGCGGGCCTCGCTGGTGGGCAGCGGACTGAAGCGCGCACTGCCCTGGTAGACCGCGAGCTCCGGGTCGCTGGCCAGTTCTGGACGCGCCAGCAGCATACCACCGCGATCACCGGCCCATTCCATGCCGGTGTTGTCGCGCAGGATGAAGATCAGGCGCGGCACAAAGGCAAAACCGCTTCTTAACGGTGGGCGTATCCACAGATATTGCAACTCGAAATGTTGGGGGAAAAGTTGCAACTGGTGCAGCATCAGGGTCATATCCTGCTGCTTCTGCTCTAGCTGAATGACAATGGTGCGCGCTGGTTCACGCGAGGAGGATGCTTCACCGGTGCGCGCTGGCTCCTGGGGGGCTGCGATGACGATGGGGGGACGGGCTGCCAGTTCCAGAGCTTTGGCTGAAAAGGGCATGGGATCATTCAGGATGTCATTGCACAAATGCAGACAATCCTCGCAGATATACGCAGCTCCCGGACCTGCAACCATGCGCTGAACTTCTGGGGGGCGGCGTCCGCAGAACGAACAACGTGCCAGTGATCGGTCAAAACTCATGGGTACCCCTTATGGTCTAGAAGGCTCGGCGCCTCTTCTTGTTTTGCCCGCGTAGCCCATGCTCATTTAGTGAGCACGCAACGCGGCGCTGGCCGCAGTATGCAACCCCAGACGCTCCAGAATGGCGCTATGCGCTTCCCACTCCATAGAATCGTCCAGGGGTGTTAGTTTTACTACAGGATCAATAATCACGCCCGGCACCTTTGGATCGTCCTCCAGGATATGCATCTCTTCCCAGGCTTGGATAGCACCGTTATCGCCGTTACTGCCATTGTTGCCGTTGGCGTGCTCATGCATCTCGTGCATGGCCCCCAGGCCCGCGCGCCAGTTTAGCCCATAGCTGCGTTTCAGCGCCAGTTGGAGCAGGTGATCAGCGAAATGGGGGTTCTTGGGCAGCAGCGAGCCGTGCAGATAGGTGCCATAGGCGTTACGATAGATCGCGCCCTCGCTGCGGTCTTGCGCGTTATTGCCGTGTCCCTTGAGAACTTTCCCCAGTGGGTGCGCGGTCCCTAGATAGGTCTGGCCGCCGTGGTTCTCGAAGCCGACCAGCGTTTGCCCGTTCCAGCTAATGGCCACATCACCAATACAACGCGGCGCGCGTGCGCCCCGATGGACGGTCCAGGCGTCAAAGACGCCCAGCCCTTTCATGTCGGGTCCACTGGCGGGCCGATAATAATGAGCCAGCAATTGATAGCCCCCGCACACGGCCAGCACGGGCATATCATCCTCGATGGCAGCCCATAGGCCGATGCTTTTGGTTTCATAGAGATCCTGAGCCACCGGGGCCTGCTCCCGATCCTGGCCACCGCCAATAAACAGCAGATCATACGCGTCGGGGTCGAGCGCATCACCGATGCCCAGCTCGACCACGCGCAACTCAATGCCGCGCCAGTAGCAGCGCTGTTGCAGGGTCAGGATATTGCCGCGATCACCGTAGAGGTTTAACTGGTCGGGATACAGGTGCCCCAGCGTCAGGGTAATCGGCGCGATGATATGTTTGTCGCTGTGCTCCCTCATGGGCCGGTCTCCTCCCAATAGCGCGGTATCAGGCCGCGACGTTCAAGCTCGTGATGAATCTCTAGTAATCCTGTATACGTTGGAACAATAAACAATGTTTCGTCTTCCGGGGTTGAACTCAGTGCTCTATCCAGCGCCTGAGCTATGCCATACGTTTGGTGAGACAGGAGCGCTACTTGCAAGTTCCCGCTGGTCGAAGACTGCTTGCGGATGATGTAACGTTTCCGCCGCTGAGGGCGCCTGCCCACTGCGTGGCCGCGTTCTGAGCGCAACGGACTTGACGGCGTGACGGCAATGTCCTGGGGCGCGATGCCCGCGTATTTTAAACGCAGAGCCAGGTCGCGCGCGCGTGTACCCGCCACAGTAAGTGAGGCGAGATGGGCAATGGTCTGTTCAAAATCGACGTCCCAGATCCACGAGATATCTTTTCCATCCGCGATATTATCATTTAAAACGAATAGCACATGACGTTTTTTTCCATCGCTAAACAATGTGCGCAAGACTTCATTAAAGCCAGTGGGATTTTTCGCCAGCAACATGCGCGCGGTACGTCCCGCGATCTGCACGCTCTCGCCACGTCCGAAGGCGGGCTTGAACTGTTCGATGCCTGAGACAACCGGAGGCCAGGCCAGTTCCAGAGCCTGGGCGGTAGCGATGGCCGCCAGAGCATTATAGATATTATACAGACCCGGCAAAGGCACAGTAACCTCGCCCTGCTGATCGGGCGTCTCCACCTGGATGCGCGTGTGATCAAAGCCATCGCGCTCGACACGCATAGCGCGCACCTGAGGCTGAGGTCGGCTGTGGCCGCAGTTGGGGCAGGTGTAATGCCCGATATGGCTATAGAAACGCAGAGTATAGGTGTAGTCGCTGCCGCATTTCGCGCAGGCCCGCGTATCCATCACCTGATACCGTTCAGCCATTTCCTCCTGGTCCGCCAGATCCAGCGCGTGATCCTCGATGCCAAAATAGATGACGCGCCCGGCAAAATGCTCGCCAAGCCCGGCTACCGTTGGATCGTCGGCGTTGAGAACCAGGATGGTTTCTGGCGAGAGAGCGCTGATCGCGCGCTGCCAGCGTTCCAGGACGCTATCAACCTCGCCATAGCGGTCAAGCTGGTCGCGAAAGAGATTGGTGAAAACGGCCACGCGGGTGGGGATAGCCTGCACCGCCTGGGGCATCACCGCCTCATCCACCTCGAAAATAGAGGTGGCCTGACCTGAGCGGCGCAGCTTGCCGTTGGGTCGGGTGCGGATCACCAGCGCGCCCGCGATCCCGCGCATCAGATTGGACCCCTCGCGGTTGCGCCAAACACGCAGTCCGGCATCACTAAGCACAGACGCGATAAAGCCGCTGGTCGTAGTTTTGCCGTTGGTACCCGTGACCAGAATGCTCCCCTGTTGCAACTGCGTCGAGAGGTGCCCAACAATGTCGGGGTAGAGCCGTTGGGCGACCACGCCAGCGATGCTGGTGCCACCGCCTAAATGCAAACGACGGCTCAACGCGCCTGCTGTGCGCCCGCCGACGACGGCTACACTGGCGCGCAGAGAATTTCCTGCGTTCTTGCGCGCTTTTGCGGCAAGCAAGGGCGCGGGTCGCGCTCCATCAGTCTGCGAAACGGGCGCGGTTAATGTATCAAAATCGTCTGAAGAATGCTCTTCAGGCTCGTTTATATCGGTTGTGCGCGTCACCTTTTCCCCGTTCATATTTTCCTCTTCACGCGCATCGCTGCTTGCCGGACGAGATGGCCGGTGTTCTTGCATGCAGTTCCTCCACGCCAGCAATTTGGCAACCCTGGCTTTAGATGGGAACGCCCGGTTGGTGTCGTCTATCTCTACGTCCGAAGTCTCTTTTCCCAAAAGAAACTGTCTCTACGTTCCCCTATCGCAACTCTCAACAATGATGAATAACGTGTCTTGCTCACTTGCAGCATAGCATGCCGTCCCAAGTCGGGTCAAGGTCGCAGCTTCTCTGCTGGTACTCTCCACTACGAATAGTACGCATCTCCAGACGATTTTCCCTCCCTTATGGTTGCCAGGTGCCGGGATGATTCGCCAACACCTGGAGCGGTGAGACGGCCTGCACACCTCTCTTTGTAATGAATGGAACAACCCCTTGTCAGCGTGTGTTATTCTATGCGCAGTGATAGAAAGCGCTGGTATTTGTGGCGGTACAGTGTCAAAATTGAGTGAGGATCAGGTATAGTTGATGGCAAAAAAACTGGTTATTGTAGAGTCGCCTGCGAAGGCTAAGACAATCGAGAAATTTTTAGGGCGTGATTTCGAGGTTCGTGCCTCGATGGGCCACATTATGGACCTGCCCAAAAAAGGTCTGGGGGTCAATACCCGCAAGGATTTCGCTCCACAATATGAGGTCATCGAGAAAAAAGATAAGTTAATAAGTGAGCTAAAGGCCGCCTCCAGCCGCGCCGATGAGGTGTACCTGGCCCCTGACCCTGACCGCGAAGGTGAATTTATCGCCTGGTCGCTCAAGGAGACGCTAGGGCTAAAAAATCCGCATCGGGCCGTTTTCAATGAAATCACCAAAGGCGCGGTCCAGCAGGCTATCAAAAAGCCACGCGAGATTAACGAGGATCTGTTTAACGCGCAACAGGCGCGCCGCGTGCTGGACCGCCTGGTGGGATATAAGATCAGTCCACTCCTCTGGCGGCGCATTCAGTCAGGCACGAGCGCGGGACGCGTTCAATCGGTAGCCCTGCGCCTGATCTGTGATCGCGAAGCGCAGATCCGCGCCTTTGTACCGGAAGAATACTGGACCATCAGTGCTTTCCTCAGCCAGAAAGGGCAGCCGGAGCGCTTTGAAGCCACGCTTATCACGCGCCTCAAAGACATTTCCTTGCTGGGAAGTGACGAGAGTGCTGCTGGTAGTGAAGAGGGTGCCTCTGACAGCGAGAAAGCCAGCGGCGACAAGGGCGCGAAGAAGGCACAGAACGGCAAAGGGCGCATCAAAATAAGCTCGCAGGCCGAAGCCGACGCGATTCTGGCCGATCTCAAGGGCGCGACCTATAGCGTGCTCAAGATCGAGGAGAAAGAGCAGCGCCGTCAGCCCTACCTGCCCTACACTACCAGCACCATGCAGCAGGACGCGTCGGGCCGCCTCTACTTCAAACCAAAGAAGACCATGAGCGTTGCCCAGCAGCTCTACGAGGGCATTGAACTGGGTGCGCGCGGCCAGCAGGGTTTGATTACCTATATGCGTACCGACTCAACGCGCATCTCAACAGAGGCGCAGGAGCAGGTCAAGGCATATATCGCCACCGAGCACGGTCAACCCTACGTCGGTCAGGGACGCGTCGGCAAAACAAAGGCCACCACCCAGGATGCCCACGAAGCGATCCGTCCCACCGATGTGACGCTGACGCCGCAAGTGGTAAAGCCGCACCTCTCGCCAGATCAATTTAAACTGTATAATCTGATCTGGCGGCGTTTTGTGGCCAGTTTTATGACGCCGGCGGTCTTCGATACCGTGCGTGTGGATATTGTGGCCGCACAGTATGTCTTCCGCGCTACCGGCTCGCATTTGAAGTTCCCCGGCTTCTATGCCGTCTGGCCGCGTGAGGAGGACGAGCGCAACCTGCCGAAACTGCGTGTGGACGAGGTGCTGGACCTGCGCGAACTCAAGCCGGAGCAGCATTTCACGCAGCCACCCCCGCGTTTCACTGAGGCCAGCCTGATTAAAGAGCTGGAAGAAGAGGGAATTGGCCGCCCAAGCACCTATGTGCCGATTCTCAGCACCATCCAGGATCGCGGCTACGTGGACCAGGAGCAGCGGCGTTTCGTCGCCACCTGGCTGGGCGAGACGGTCAACGAGGTCATGAATAAGCACTTCCCGGACATCGTAGATAGTGGCTTTACCGCTGAGATGGAACGCAAACTCGACGCCGTTGAGGAGGGTCGCCAATCCTGGAAAGACTTCCTGCGCAGCTTCTATGGCGACTTCAAAGAGTCGATGAAAAAGGCAGAAGCGGAGATGGATCGGGTGCAGAAACCGGTTGAGGAACTGGGCGAACCGTGCCCCGATTGTGGCCGTCCCCTGGTCATTCGCACGGGCCGCTTTGGGCGTTTCATCTCCTGCTCAGGTTTTCCTGAGTGTAGTTATCGCCGCTCGGTGGTCAATAAAACCGGCGCGCTCTGTCCCGTGTGCGGGGGCGACCTGGTTGAGCGCAAAACGCGTCAGAAGAAGCGCATCTTCTATGGGTGCAACAACTATCCCACCTGCACCTTTGCCATGTGGGAGAAGCCCATCCCTGAACTCTGCCCGAACTGCCACGGCCTGATGGTCGTCGCGCGTCCCGGCCAGGAACCTGTGTGTTACCAGGAGGTCATCGTACCCCAACGTAGCAAAGAGGAGCAACCACACCAGGATGGCACGAGCAAACGTCGTGGCTTCACACGCGCAAAAAAGGCCGACGCCACTGGTGAACTGGCAGAAGTGAAGAAGCCTGCCGCGAAGAAGTCCGCCACGCGCAAAGCCGCAACCACGCGTGCCAGAGCTTCAACCACAACTACCGCGAAGAAACCAGCTGCAAAAAAGAGCACCGCCGTCAAGAAAACCGCGACCAGAAAACCTGCGACTGCTGCGAAAAAGGCAACTGCGACCAGGAAACCTGCAACCACTGCGAGGAAGACGGCAGTTCGTTCGCGGGCGAGCGAGGCATAGGTTGTAGAAGCCCACGGGCCAGGCAAGCTGGCCCGCTACGCGTGACGTCCCACAGAGGCTAGCTCTGTGGGACGTCGCGCTAGCGTACAGGGCTGGCCTCGCGATACGTCGCGCTAGCGTACAGGGCTGGCCTCGCGATACGTCAGGCGTCGGCCCGCCAACCGCATGCGGAGCATGAAACGGGCAGCTTGGCCGATGGGCGCGTGCCTGAATGGTTACCTTCCCCTTGCTCTTACCAGGCTTCAAGTGCTATGCTCTCTCTGCAATTCTACAGGTTATTCATCTGGCGATGGATGACCTTGCTGCATAGAAAGAATACCTGCGCCATCTCTTTTTAGAGTACGCTCCCGATATGAAGCCCTACTTTATCCTCTCGACCTCTGACGATACCATAGCGACCCTGGAGAGTATCGGCATGAAAGGTAGTTACTGGCAGATTTTGCTGGGGACACCGGGGACTGTGGCGGTCATCACGAGCGTGATTGGCGGCGCCTTTATCGGATTGCTGCTGGATGATCTTTTCAAGTTGCCTCTCTCGATATGCGCAGGTAGTGGCGGCATCTTCTTTCTGGCAAGTGTGATTTTCGCCCTATGGGTATCATTGGCGGCGCATGTATCACGCCATCCAGCGGCTACCCACGCTCTTTCCCGCTAAATAAGAAGAGGTTTTTCACTCGATGTTGTGCCACCTGGAATCCCGGTGTGCTATAATCAGAAACAAGTTCAACATCAGAGACAGGCCATTTGGGAGGATTTCATGGCGCACGCAGTCACGCTCATTTCCGGCGATGGGACCGGACCGGAAATTACAGAAGCGACTCGGCGCGTGCTTGAGGCGACCGGGGTGGAGTTCACCTGGGATGTGCAGCAGGCAGGCGCGGAGACACTGGAGAAGTGCGGAACAATTTTACCCGACGCGGTAATCGAGTCCATCAAACGCACAGGCATTGGTTTAAAGGGGCCTATCACCACTCCGGTTGGGAAAGGCGTGCGCAGCGCCAATGTTGCCTTGCGCAAGGCCCTCGATTTGTATGCCAATGTACGTCCCGCCAAAACATATCAGGGATTACGTTCCCGTTATGAACATATTGATATGATTATTGTGCGCGAAAATACCGAAGATCTCTATGCCGGCATCGAGTTTCAGCGCGGCACCCCTGAGCTGGAAGAGATGCTGGAAACTATCGCGCGCACCACGGGCCAGCATCTGGACCCCGATTCGGCCATCAGCATCAAATATATCTCTGTTCTGGCCAGCCGCCGCATCGTAAAGTTCGCCTTCGATTACGCTCGCGCCAATGGACGGCGCAAAGTAACCGTGGTGCATAAAGCCAACATTATGAAATGCTCCGATGGTCTGTTTCTGGCCACCGCGCACGAGGTTGCCAGGGAATATCCCGATATTCAATGTGAAGATCGCATCGTGGATAACATGTGCATGCAGTTGGTGCAGAAGCCGGAACTCTACGATGTGCTGGTGCTACCCAACCTGTATGGTGATATCATCTCGGACCTTTCAGCGGGCCTGATTGGAGGTCTAGGAGTGGCGCCAGGCGCGAACATCGGCAGCTCATACGCCGTCTTCGAGCCGGTACATGGGAGCGCGCCCAAGTATGCCGGGCAGAACAAAGTCAACCCGATGGCCATGATGTTCTCAGGCGTGCTCATGCTGCGCCACCTCGGTGAGCGCGAGGCGGCCAACCGCCTGGAACGCGCCCTGGCGACTATCATCGCCGAGGGCAAAAACGTGACCTACGACCTCAAGCCGCGGCCCGATGACCCCAGCGCCGTCGGCACCTCGCAAGTCGCGGACGCCGTGATTGAAAAAATGCGCGCGAACTCGTAAGTTTGTTGAGCACAGTGAACATTTCGCGGAGAGATGCCAGCGAAAGGATTTGCCCATTGCAAGAATCAGTCAATATCTCGATAGCTATGCAAGAACATCTCTCTCCCATCCTGCGTCCCTTGCTGCGCGGCGTCTCCCTGACTGGTGGGGTTGCGAAAGACGTGACGACCCTGTTAACACAGCATGGACACCCACACACAGCCGAGCATAGCGCGCAGGTAGCCGCCGAAGCCAGGCGCGTCGCGCAACGTGTGGGAGAAGATCCCCAGCTAGCAGAACTGGCCGGCTGGCTGCACGATTGTAGCGCCATCTTCCCCGCGCAAGAGCGTGTGGTAGTCGCCAGAAGCCTGGATATCCCCGTCCTGCCTGAAGAAGAGCAGTTCCCTATGATTATCCATCAAAAACTCTCACAAGTGCTGGCTGCGCAGATCTTTGGCATCACCGATGAGCGCGTACTCAGCGCGATAGCGTGTCATACCACTCTGAAAACGGGCGCAACTTGCCTGGATAAAGCCGTCTTCGTAGCCGATAAGCTCGCGTGGGACCAGCCCGGCATCCCACCCTACCGCGCTGAACTACTCGCAGCCCTGGAGCAATCGCTGGATCGCGCCGCTTTTGTGTATCTCCACTACTTGTGGGAGAGACGCGCTACTTTGCGGGTAGTGCATCCGTGGATGCGTGAGGCGTATCTGGAACTCGTGCAAGAGCTTTCGATTAAGAAGAGTTGAAATATGCGAGAGCAAGAGATTATTCACTATCTAAAGTTGCTGGGTGAAGAGTTAGCAGAGCTTCAATTGCAGAAGCCTGTCCGTCTGCTGATGATTGGCGGGGCGTATATGATTACACAACTTGGCAGTCGCATATTCACAGAAGATATTGATGTGTTAGTATATCTGGACCGCGATAGTGAGGAATATCGTAGGTTTCGGGGTGCTAGAGATTTTATCGCTCATGATGTTCACGAAAGCCCAAAATGGCTGAGCGATACTATTGGTGATTTTATGGTAGAGGTTGGGCAAATTCCTCGCAGTCAGCTCTGGTTGAAGCATGGCATGCTGGAAGTATACGTGCCTGAGCCTCAATATATTCTCATGCTGAAAATTTTAGCTGCTCGTACAAAGGACGCAGATGATATCCAAGCTCTCTTTAATCACCTGAAAGTTAAAGAATGGAAATGGGTGGAGAACCTTTTGAAGAAATATATAGATAGAGACATGTTAGAAGATGAGGAGATTGCAGGAAACATTCAACGTGTTTTCGCTGCTTTCTTCGGCGGCGGTCCTGGACTCTAAAGATTTCTTTCTATATAATAGTGAAAGAAAGGCGGGTTTTTTATGGGCATACACTCTCTTCAAACGATGAGGTTGTCCTTCGCGCAAATTTGCGAAGGGCAGATCCCCTGGATTCCTCTGGGCAAGTTCATGCACGATTGGTATGAGCTTCATAGGAATTGTCGGGAACAATTGCTCTTTGAGCCTCTTCAGGATGAGCATCCTCAAGAATTCCAGAATTGGGCGGCGTTTTGTGCTGCTTCAGTGCGCTGGTTTTGCTCAACGTATGAGATAGCCTGTCCTTTGTGGGTAGATAATCCCAAATATATTCTGCCTGAGCCGTGGTGTATGGATAAACTTTCACTGTCCTGGGAGTCTGAGCGAGAAACAACTGCTCCTGAGTTTGTTCACCATAATATTTACTGCGGGAATCGTGTATACACCAATAAATATGAACGAGATGAACGGGGTTGGCCTCTCAGGACTCACCCGGTTGATTTGCAAAACCGCCGCGCTGCTGTGCGCCTGGCAGCGATTCGCCTGGATAAAGATCAAGCCTGGGCAGAGGAGGCATATCAAGAATACTTGCTTCTTCGCCAGGCGCGTGTAGGGGCGAGGAGAGATCAACGACGAGTTATATCATGAAGGTTGTTCTTCTTGGTGTGTCTGGCAGCGGGAAAACCACTATAGGGGATATTCTCAGAAAAACATATGATGTGCCTGTTTTAGAGGCTGATGATGAGGTGCTTCGGTACTACGACGGCCTCTGGCCTGAGCAAGAAGCGTTGATAGATGTTTCTTTTGCAGAAACCAATCGTCGGGTGTTAGAGATGCAACATGTCTTTTTTATTACCAGCTGGCTTGAAAAGGAGACTATTACAACATTCTCCGCTCGTGGATTTTGTCTGCTTCTCTTGCTTGCTCCGCTGGAGGAAACGTTACGCAGACGGCGACTACGGGATGGAGAGTTTCAATCTACTTTTCTCGAACGAGCACAAAATAATTATCGCGCGTTTTTAGAAATTGTTCAGGCATCAGCTATCTCTGCATTGTTTGCCCTCACTCTTGATATGGCCAGCATAACAACACAAGAGGCTATTTCACGCATTAGCAATCTCATCAAAGACGAAAATACTCTCCCTGGATAACTTTGTACGCAGCAAAAATATCCATAATTTAACAAGAAGAACGTGACTGATGCCAGCCACGTTCTTCTTGCTGCACTATAGCTTAAATTTTCTCATACTCCGTTTGCATCGCCAGCGTTCCATCAGGCAGCTTCGCCAGCGTATAGTCGCTAAAGAGAATCGGGTCCGTCTGGTAGAGGCAGAGGAAGATGCGCACAGCCAGTTCGCGGATCTCTGTCTCGGCGTGGGCGTTGGCGCGCATGCTGATGATGTGACGCCAGGCGCGCACGTTGCCGGTGACGACGATGGGGGCCTCGGTCTCGTTGGGCAGGACTGAACGCGCGGTCTGCTGCACTTTCTTGCGCAGATCGGTGCGCGCATCCGCTGAGAGGAGTTGCGTCCCCTCGTGCTGCATCTCCAGGATACGCTCGGTGATGGCCGCGTACTCACCCGCTGCGCGCTCGATGCGCTGGAGAAATTGTGCGTGCAATTGCTCGTCGATGCCGTATTCGGGACGCTCGACAAAACGCACCATGCGGCCTGAGACGTAGCGCTGCGATTGTTGAGAGACAGAGACACCTGCCCGGTGGCGTACCAATTCGTGCGTGACACTGCGTGAAATGCCATAGAGGAGCAAACTGAAATTCGCGTGCTCAAAGACCGAGCCATGCCCGGACGACTTGAGGTTCTCGAAATAGCGCTCGGCATCGGCATTGTACGAACGCTTGCGTCCAAAGCTCATATAACAGAGCTGGCCAGCAGCTTTGCACAACTGCGCGCTATCAGGCAGTGGGGTGGGGTCGTTCAAATATTCGGGAAAAGGTGACTTTTCGCCATACCCGCTCAAAAAGCCGGCCATGCCCGCGAGGTTGGTCTGCGGACGCGCCAACACCACGACGCCGGGTCGCGTGAGATAGAGGGTGCCGCCGGGCGTTTGCTGAACGGGGGAGTGAATAGTCATAAAGCCGCCCTCAGCCTGGCCGCCAATGTGCTCAAAGTAGCTATTGATATTCAGGGAATCAGCCATTATCTTGCTCCTGCCATAGAATTTTATCGCCATCAGTGTAGCAGAAAAATTTTGAGGGGTCCATCTCTTTGTATGGAACAAGTCAGGCCATAGTGTATAAGTTGTTGGTTTTTCATGGGCTGCACTCGTGAAAAACCAACAACCCATAAGTTAAACCGCTAGAGATGTATTATTAAACAGCCCTATTATGCAGGTTTTTGAGCGGTAATAGAAAACATCAGCGGGATATTGGGCTGGTTGGCTGGCAGGTGCCAGTGACCTTCTGAACGCTGCATATCTTTAAAAGGCTTAAAGCCCTGTGTGTAGGGATATTCCTTCAGGCTAGTGAGAGTTAATCCCGCTGCGAGCAGGGCAGAGGCGATTTCTCCTATGCCCCAGGAAAATTCGTGAACCCGGTGTGGATTCTTGAAATCTACTACCCCTTCGCCAGCTAGCCCCAGGCCGGAGGTCGCCACATAGTCTCCTACGCCATCGTCCCATGTCAGGGCTGTGCCATTAGTGAAGTAAGAATATTTCCGCTCCATGTGCTCATCAAACAATGAGAGAACGGGGTGATAATCCACGGTCACAAAGCGCCCACCAGGTTTAAGAATCGAACTGATGCCCCGCGCCCAGGCATTTAGGAGGTCTTTTTATCTGAAAAATCGTACACTATAGACTCCATTCGGTTTATATAAACATATCCTGGGTACTTAATCAGCTAAATGCCCAATGTCTTTATATCCTTCATATTTATCTTTCCTTTTTTTAATAGGATATACTTCTTTCTGCTGTATTCTGGGATCAAGTGTCTTTTTGATTACATCCTGTTTTTCCAGATATGCACTCAATACCAATTTTTCACCATTTTTGAGATGAAATGTGCAAAAACTGACAAAAAGGCCCGTCGAATAGA
>CAXUEY010000062.1:14481-22779 GCA_964250225.1 uncultured Ktedonobacteraceae bacterium
GATGAAGACGCAAATACCATCGACAACCACATCAGTCGTGTCCACACGAAAACCCATGTAGAGAAACGAAGGGAGAAAAAGAAGAAGAGAAATGCCGACGAGCACCCACCCTGAGGATTGTAGGTGCCGCCGTTTATTTGCACGATAGACCCGGATTAGTTCCCCCAATTGATACTCAGTCGCCAGTTGGTATCCTTCGTATGGTAACTGTGTCGATTTCATCAATGACCCCCAGAAATTTCTCATCCATTATACACGAAAAACGCACGTGCTCATAGATAGGTCCGCATCTGCTATACTGAACCAATCAATATGTGAGAGGATCAATTTGCATGACTGGAACCCTGATCAATTTTGCGACGGTGATGCTGGGGGGAACACTGGGGCTGCTGATCGGCGGACGTTTGCCGGAGCGCTTCAAAGTAATTGTTGTCGCGGCACTTGGCCTGATAACGATTGTGCTGGGCGTGAGCTCGGCCATTCAAACGGAGAACGCGCTGATCCCGCTGGTAGCGCTGGTGCTGGGCGCGATTATCGGTGAATTGCTTGATATCGATAAAGCCATTAACCGCCTGGGCGACTGGCTTAAGCGACACTTTGAGAAGGTTGGCAGCGCGCAAACTTTCACCACGGCCTTTGTGATCGCCAGTCTGCAATTCTGCGTTGGCCCGCTGACCATCCTGGGTTCGATCAACGACGGGCTGACCGGCGATTATCGGCTGCTAGCCATTAAAGCGGTGCTGGATGGCTTCTCGGCGATTATTTTCGCCAGTACCTTTGGCGTAGGTGTACTCTTCGCGGGCGCGACCATCCTGATCTTCCAGGGGACCATCTCGCTACTGGCCAGTTCTATCAAGCCCCTGCTGGTCACGTTGCCGCACGCGCGTATCTCAGCTCAGCCGAGTGTGATTGAACTGTCAGCCGTGGGAGGCGTGATCCTGATTGGCCTGGCTCTCAATATTCTCGATCTCAAAAAAATCAAAGTCGCCAACCTGTTGCCCGCCCTGGTGATCGCGCCACTGATCGTGATTCTGCTGCATAGATTTGGTATCCCGCTGGACTTCGGTTTGAGCGGGCATTTGTAAGAGTTTTAAGGAGCAAATTATATGATACCCCGCCCAGAATCGTTGG
Source organism: uncultured Ktedonobacteraceae bacterium (assembly GCA_964250225.1). Classification (GTDB taxonomy): domain Bacteria; phylum Chloroflexota; class Ktedonobacteria; order Ktedonobacterales; family Ktedonobacteraceae; genus Paraktedonobacter. The sequence continues at coordinate 15,613 of CAXUEY010000062.1, forward strand.
GAGAGCAGTTTTCTTCCCGTTTTCAGGACCAGAGCGTGGTAGATCGCTATCATCTGCGCCCGACCTATCCGCCCGAAACCTTTGCGTTCCTGAACGAGTTAATCGTAGATGAGCCGCGCGCCGTGCTCGACGTGGGGTGTGGACCCACCCGGCAATGTCGCGCGCAATCTGCTGGACTATGCTGAGCGCATCGATGCTGTTGATGTCTCGCGTCCCATGCTGGAGCGCGCCAGGGAACTGCCCGGAGGCTCTTCACCAAAGATTCGCTGGCTATATGGGCGCGCCGAAGATGTGCAGGTGCAACCTCCCTATGCCTTGATCACAGCTGGTGCGAGCCTGCACTGGATGGATTGGGGTGTGGTTCTGCCGCGTTTCGCGCAACTGCTGACGACACGTGGCGTGCTGGCGATTGTACATGTGGAAGAGCAGGATGTACCCTGGCACGCGGGTTATCTGGAGATCGTGAAACGCTTCTCCAATAACCCTACGTATACACCTGTCGATCTGATCGCCGAATTCGAGAAGCACCAGCTTTTCCAGAAATACGGCGAACGCGTGACGACACCTCTGCTTTTGCAACAGACAATAGAGGACTACACCACCGCTCAGCACGCCCGCAGTGCCCTCTCACTCGACACCATGACTCCCGCACAGGCCGCGCAGTTCGGCGCTGAGATGCACACATTACTGACACCTTTTGCGCACAATGGCGTGCTTGGCATCCAGATTGTTGGGCATATCGTCTGGGGCAAGCCATTGCGTGGGCATGAGCAGATAACATAAGGACACCATCTGGTAGCGCGCTCAATGTGCTCTGGGCGAGCGTGAAGATCGTCGCAACTTTCAATGCAGCCGAAAAATTATCAGTGAGGCGCAGACCTGACACAGATCTGCACCTCGCGTTTTTTCAGCACTTGATAACTGCTCAGGAGCTATGGTGTTGGTGGTGGATTTGATGCAGCGGCTATAGCGCCTATTAAGATCAGAGTAAAGAAAATCGCGAATACCAGGCCAATAATAGACATGACCAGGCCGGCGATAGCCATCCCCTTGCGCGTCACCGAACGCATGCCGATAATCGAGAAAATCAAACCCAGCAGGGGGACCAGGCCGAAGAATGAGAGAAAGAGGCCTGCAATGCCCAGAATCATCCCGGCCAGAGCCTGACCAGACCCCGGATCATTGACTGGCATGACCGCATATGTCGGCGCGGCGTACATGGGTGTTGCGTAGACATTCGCTTGTTGCTGGTAACCCTGCGCTGGATACTGGTAACCTGACGCGGGCTGCTGATAACCTGATGGTGGTTGATAGCCTGACGCGGGCTGCTGGTAGCCCGAGGATGGGTACTCAGGGGAAGAAGAGTAGGGATTGTTATTTTCGTAGGGTGGCATACTACTCATGATTAGACCTCTCTTTTGGACGACACATAATCCAGACACTGCTTGTGGCTGATTGTAACATATAGAACTGCTACATGCATAGTACTTTGCAGACTACATTCCAAGCTGGCCATTTCGCTGCTTCGGAAGTATCTGAGTTGCTGCGAGAAGATATCCGCGCGTTCTTCCAACCTCTGTGGGGGATGGGCAACAAGCAGTGTGAGACCACGGGGCAGGTAAGCCGTGCCATCCTTGATTCGCGCCCATTTTATGATATGCTGGAAAACATGAAATACCATCTGGTGGAAAGCGAGGGAACACACATGGAGATCCATCCAGGGCTGGCGGGCGGCCCGATCTATCTGGACTATAACGCGACAACACCTGTGGACCCGGCGGTGGCCGAGGCCATGTGGCCTTATCTCGCGCTGGACTTTGGCAACCCCTCCAGCGCGCATGCGTATGGACACCGTTCCCACGAGGCGCTTGTGGTGGCGCGTCAGCAGGTGAGCGCTTTGCTGGAGTGTGCGACGGACGAAGTAATCTTCACCGGCGGCGGCTCCGAAAGCGACAACCTGGCGATTCGCGGCCTCGCACTGGCTCTGCGCACACGCGGCAGGCATATCGTGACCCAGGTTACCGAGCATCCCGCCGTCCTCAACACCTGCCGCGCCCTGCAGCTTCTGCACGGTTTCGAGATCACTTACCTACCCGTAGATGCAAGCGGGCAAGTCGATCCCTCGTCCCTGGCGGCGGCCCTGCGCGACGATACCACGCTGGTCACGATCATGCATGCTAATAACGAGACGGGCACGCTGCAACCACTGGCAGAGCTGGCAGAGATTGTGCATCAGCACAGCGCGCTCCTGCATAGCGACGCCGCGCAATCTGTGGGCAAGCTCCCTGTACATCCGCGCGAACTGGGCGTGGACCTGCTAACCGTCGCGGGCCACAAACTTTACGCGCCCAAAGGGATTGGCGCGCTCTATGTGCGACGTGACCTGCTCACGCAACTGGAACCCGTCATTTACGGCGGCGGCCAGGAGTCCGGTAAGCGCGCGGGCACCGAGAATGTCGCCGCCATCGTAGCGCTGGGCAAAGCCTGTCAGCTTGCCGCCGAGCAGATCCCGACAAGCCAGGTCTATCTGAACCACCTGCGCGATCATCTGCACCAACTTTTAGAGCAGGCGCTGCCAGACCGCGTGCATCTCAACGGGCATCCCGCTGAGCGCCTGCCCAACACGCTCAATATCAGCATCGATGGCATCAGCGGCGAAGCAGTGCTGGCAGGCATTCCCGGTATCGCCAGTTCAACCGGCTCGGCCTGCCACGAAGGCAACACCGAGCCGTCGCCAGTCCTCACTGCGATGGGCCTGCCACGCGCCCGCGCCCTGGCTGCCCTGCGCTTAACGCTGGGGCGCTGGAGCGATGAGCGGCAAGTGGAGCAGGCAGCACGGTTATTAGTAGAGCAAATATTTTCTACGGGATAAGAAATCTATGGAGGACAGCCCGTTTGGGATACAATAGAGTAGAGGAGTAAAGATCTATGGACGGTCTGCTTATCAATCCTGAAACAATCTCTATCACACCAGCCAGTCAAGCCGATCTGTTGCCCATTCTCAAGCTCTTTGATGAGGCCATTATCTGGCTTAACCAGCGAGGCATCACCAAACAATGGGGTACGGAGCCGCTTTCTGCATCTACCAGAAGTCGTGAGCAGTTCATGGGCTGGATTGAGCAAGGCTATATGTTTATCGCCCGCCTTGATAGTCGCGTGGTAGGCTCTCTCGCCCTTAATCCGGCGGCTCCTTCATATATCGCTAGCCGCTGGGAACACTTTCCCGCCTCTGCCTTTTATCTGGAGGCCTTTGTCACCGCGCGCACACTCAGCGGCCAGGGCGTTGGGCGCATCTTCTTGCAATGGGCCGAGCAGCATGCACAGAACGGCGGCAAAACGGCAATCTGGCTCGACTGCTGGGCTGAGAATGCCGCCCTGGTGCACTACTACCAGCAGATGGGCTTTGTTCCACGCGGCGAATTTGGATTGAAAGCATGGCGTGGTCAACTTTTCGAGAAAGAGCTTTGCAAAGGGGCAATGGAAAAGCATGACTGAAACATTTGACGCGGCACATGCCGATGAACTTGATAAACACGATCCACTGGCGCACATGCGCGAGCGTTTTGTGATCGATGATCCCGGCCTGATCTACCTGGACGGCAATTCGCTGGGACGTTTGCCAAAGGCCACAAGCGCAATGGTGAGCGAGATTGTGCAGCAGCAGTGGGGCAACCGCCTGATTCGCAGTTGGAACGAGGGCTGGCTGACCGCGCCAGAACGGGTGGGCGCGAAGATGGCTCAGCTCATTGGCGCACAGCCTGACGAGGTGGTCGTGGCAGATTCAACCTCGGTCAATCTCTTCAAGCTGACGATGGCTGCTCTGCGCCACCAGCGGGGTCGCACCCGTATTGTGACGGATGATCTCAACTTTCCCTCTGACCTGTATATCCTGCAGGGCGCGCTCGATCTCTGTGGCAATCAGCACAGTTTAGAGGTCGTGCCATCGCCCGACGCCATCCACGGTCCAGTCGCCGCATTGCAGGCGCGACTGGATGAGCACACGGCGCTGCTGACCCTCTCGCATACCACTTTTAAAAGCGGCTATGTCTACGATATGGCCGCGCTGACTGAGGCGGCTCACGCAGCCGGGGCGCTCGTTCTGTGGGACTTGAGCCACTCGGTTGGCGCAGTACCGGTGGATCTCAACGCGGCTGGCGTGGACCTGGCACTTGGCTGCTCGTACAAGTACCTGAACGGCGGTCCCGGTGCGCCTGCCTTCCTCTACATCCGCCGCGACCTCCAGGATACCCTGAACAATCCGCTCTCCGGCTGGATGGGGCAGCGAGATGCCTTCGCCTTTGGACTGCAATACCAGCCAGCTCCAGGTCTGCGCCGCTTTTTAACGGGCACGCCACCCATCGTCTCCCTGGCTCTGATCGAGGCAGGCGTGGATCTTTTGCTGGAAGCCGGCATGGAGCAACTGCGCGCCAAATCGCTACAACAGAGCGAGTACCTGATCGGCTTATGGGAAAAAGAATTGCAGCCGCTGGGCTTTCGCTTGAACTCGCCCAGAGATGCGCGCTATAGGGGGTCGCATGTTTCGTTAGGCCACGCCGAGGGCCTGAGTATCGACCAGGCGCTGATCCATGAAATGAGCGTATTGCCGGATTTCCGCCCACCCGATACCATTCGCCTGGGCATCGCGCCGATCTACACAACATTCCGCGAGATCCATACAGGTGTGATGCGCTTGAAGCAAGTTGTGGAGGAGCAGTTATACGAGAAATACATGGATCAAACCCCATCTGTCACATAAAAAATTTGAGGAGTCTATGCAATGCGTCCGTACCGCCTATCAGCGCGCCTCAGACCTGCGCTGCACTGCAAGAATAAGATGAGTATGATCTGGCTGGAAACGTTATCGACAAAAGACCTGGTGAGAGGAAATGCATAAGAAAACGGTCCCTGCTGACTATCAACAGCTAATCAGAGAGAGTATCCTGCGCGACGAGGACTTTATCAAAGCCACCTTTAGCGGTCCGCCTCAGGATCAAGCTGTGCCCTGGGTGAAAGTGATAGTGCGCCCGGTGCTTGTGCGTGGGAAGAAGCATACCCAGTTCTCGTACTTCGACGCAAAAAAAGATATTACAAAAAACTATCAGGGCGACGAAGCGGCGTCCATGCTTGAAGAACTGCTCGCGTGTGGGTTCAAAAACATGCACGTGCAGACTACTCGCAAAGAGAGCAGCATGACCATTACCAGATCAGGCAAAGCGCTCATCACGAGCAAGTCTGTCAAACAGGCGCGCGAAGCGAATCTCTCCCATGATCGTCAGAAAACAATGCTCCTAACGGCTGCTGATGCCGCTCCATTCCTCAAGGCTGTGGGTATCATGACCCAGGATGACAGGATCAAGGCAGACATGCAGAGTAAGTTTCGGCAGATCAATGAGTTCTTAAAGCTGGTCCAGCAGACCGGCGAGCTGGAAAAATTCGCCACGCTTCCCCTGCACGTGGTCGATTGTGGGTGTGGAAACGCGTACCTCACCTTTGCCTTCTTCTACTATCTCAACCATGTACTCAAGATCCCGACGCGCCTCACGGGGATCGACGTGAATGGCGAACTTTTAACGCGCCACGCAGAGAAAAGTCTGAGCCTGGACTGGAGCGACCTCACCTTTCAAACCACCGGGATCATCGATTTTCAGCCAGAGAAGCCACCGGATATCGTCCTGGCCCTCCATGCCTGCGATACCGCGACAGATGAGGCCCTGGCTCAGGGCATACGCTGGCAGAGCAAACTGATTATCAGCGCCCCGTGTTGCCAACACCATCTGCAAGTGCAGCTCGATCATCAACCCACGCCCGCGCCGTTTGTGCCCGTCGAACGACACAACATCTTGAAAGAGCGCCTGGGGGATATCCTGACCGACGCCTTCCGCGCCCTGATCCTGCGTATCATGGGCTATCAAACCGACGTCGTGCAGTTTGTCTCCAGCGAGCACACCGCGAAAAACCTGCTGATTCGCGCTGTCAAATCCCTGCCGGTTGGGGACGCGCAATTTGTGCGAGAATACCAGGAGCTAAAGAATTTCTGGCAGGTCACACCCTATCTCGAAACACTCCTGGGCGAGGATTTCACAAAGCTGCTTGACCTGTCTGAGCATACTGCGGAGGCGAATATATGAGAATTGTTATTCCCGACGACTACCAGAACGCAGTGCAAAGCCTCGACTGCTTCCAGCAACTGGCCGACCATCAGGTGACGATTTACCGCGATAGCACAAAAGATCTTGATGAACTTGTCAGGCGCTTTCAGGATGCCGAGGCGCTGGTGCTGATCCGCGAGCGCACCGCGATTACCGCAGAACTGCTGGCTCGTTTGCCGAAATTAACGTTCATCAGTCAGACGGGGAAAGGGACCGCACATATCGATCTCGCGGCCTGCACGCGTCATGGCGTCGCGGTTGCCACCGGAAAAGGTTCGCCCTACGCGCCGGCGGAACTGACCTGGGGCCTGGTGTTAGCGGCCATGCGGCGCATCCCGCAGGAGTCCGCGCGCCTGAAGGCAGGGCAGTGGCAACCATCTCTGGGCTTGAGTTTGCGCGGCCACACTCTGGGTATCTTCGGTTACGGACAGATCGGGAGCCTGGTCGCGGGTTATGGACGCGCCTTTGGGATGCATGTGCTGGTCTGGGGACGCGAGGGATCGCTCACCCGCGCCAAAGCCGATGGCTTCGAGGCAGCCGCCAATCAGCGTACACTGTTCGAGCAATCCGACGTGCTCTGCCTACATCTCAAGCTGACCACAGAGACGCGTGAGATTGTAACGGCGGCTGACCTGGCAGCGATGAAACCCTCGGCCTTGCTCGTGAACACCAGCCGCGCCGGTCTGCTTGCACCCGGCGTGCTGGAGACAGCTCTACGCGCAGGTCGTCCAGGGCTTGCCGCAGTTGACGTCTATGAGAGCGAGCCAGTCGTGGATCATCCTCTGTTGCACCTGGACAACACCGTCTGCACCCCACACCTGGGCTACATCGATAGGGACAGCTACGAGTTCTACTTTGCGACGGCCTTTGCCAACCTGCTCGCGTTTGCCGCTGGCCATCCGATGGATATTGTCAATCCAGCGGTCCAGCAGTAGAAAAGTGTAAGAGTCGCGGAATGCAGGGTTGGGGCAAAACCCCGCAGGTTGGATTAAAATGGAAAAAACAAAAATAAAATTTA
>CAXUEY010000062.1:22789-34117 GCA_964250225.1 uncultured Ktedonobacteraceae bacterium
CCCGACTCTCGTTCTATTCAAGGGCAAAACCGATCTCTACATTGACCTGGTACTCGATATCGTTGCCATCAACACGCCCGCGCTGTTCTTTAACCTCAAACCACTGGATGTTGCGGAGCGTTTTCTGAGCACGCTCCACAGCGCGTTTCACAGCATCGTCAAAACCGACGCTTGAGGTACCCACCAGCTCTGTTTTACGATAAATTTTTGATTCATGAGTTGACATGCGTATTTCTCTCCTGCTTCATTGTACTCGCGGCTTTAGCTCAAAGACCTCTCTCATTCACTATACCTACCCTCACAATCCGATTACGGATGTGCCTGGTGTTTGGTGACTGTGCTGCATGGTTGCTAGCATCACGACAAACAGCACTTGCACCCGCGCATCTCAACATGGTACAGTTCGAGCATATTTCTTATGGTGCAAATACACGTGCTTCTATCGTTTCAATGCTCTATACCATCTGGAACGAGGCCGTATCACACAACCTATTGTGAAACAGGAGAGCTTCTATGAGTTTCACCAGCCGTCTCGTGAACTGGCTGCTGCGTTTGCCGCCAGCCGAGACCCACGATATCGCCATCACACGCGACCTCCAGATTCCCATGCCCGATGGGGTCGTGTTGCTCGCGGACCACTATGCGCCTCGCACGAATTCCAGATGTCCAACGATTCTGATCCGTTCCCCGTATGGGCGGCGCGGCTTGCTCGGAACCTTCACCGCTCTCCCCTACGCCGGGTACGGATACCAGGTGCTGATCCAGAGTTGTCGCGGCACTGCCGGGTCGGGCGGGACATTTACCTATGGCCGCCACGAGCATGATGACGGCCTGGCAACCATTGCGTGGCTCAAACAACAGGAGTGGTTTTCGGGCGAACTGGCCACCGTGGGCGCCAGCTATCTGGGCTTTGTGCAGTGGGCAATGGCCGCCGAGGTTGGGCCTGAACTCAAAGCGATGGTTCTACAAGTTACCAGCGCTGACTTCAATCATTTTCGCTTCCAGGGGGGATCGTTCAACCTGGAAATGTCCCTGAACTGGTCTACGATGATGACCACGCAGGCCGCAACCGGGATGCGTCTATCCTCGCTCCTGCAACAGAGCAGGCAAGAGCACCGATTGGCACAGGCCTATCAACACTTGCCGCTGGGCGAGGCTGACCACGCCGCCATTGGCCAGACCTCGCGCCCTTTCCAGGAACACATCTTGCGTGGTCCCGATGATACGCACTGGCAACCTATCGATTACAGTGCCCGCATTGGGGAAATAACTACACCGACATATCTGATAGGCGGCTGGTATGATCTGTTCCTCGATTGGCAACTCAAGGATTATCAGACTCTGCGCGACGCGGGACGCCAGCCCTATCTGCTGATTGGCCCCTGGACACACACCTCTCCTGCCGGCAACCGTGTACAGATGCAGGAGTCGCTGATCTGGCTACGCGCCCACCTGAAAGGCGACCGCAGCGGGCTGCGCGCGGCACCCGTGCGGTTATTTATTATAGGTGCCAATCAATGGCGCGAGTTCAGCGATTGGCCGCCGCCGACGCAGCCCGAACGCTGGTACCTGCAACCTGGCGGTGAGCTGGCTACCGCGCTTCCTCCCGCCTCAGAGCCAGATCACTATCGCTATGATCCCGCTGATCCGACGCCGGCAGTGGGAGGAAACTCGCTTGGGCCTGAAAAGCACATAGGCCCGAAAGATAATCGCACACTGGAAGCTCGCGCGGACGTGCTTGTCTATACCAGTGCTCGCCTGGAACAAGACCTGGAAATTATCGGTCCGATCACTGCCGATCTCTACGTGCGTTCAAGCCTGGAGCACACCGATTTCTTTGCCCGGCTCTGCGTTGTGGAAACCTCCGGGAAATCAATCAACCTGTGTGATGGTATTTTGCGCCTGACTCCTGACAGCGTCACATCAGAGGAGGATGGCAGCCTGCGCATCTCGATTCAGATCTGGCCCACTGCCTGTCGCCTGCTCAAGGGACAACGGATACGCGTCCAGGTCTCCAGCGGCGCGCATCCGCGTTTTGTGCGCAACCTGGGCACCGGTGAACCGCTGGCCACCGCGACAAAGCTCTGCGTGGCTGACCAGACGGTCTATCACGACCCTGAGCACCCTTCCGCGATCCTGCTGCCGGTCTACCAGCGGCTCTGAGAAAGCCTGAAGCGACATTCACAGAACAAGCGTCTCCCGGTGTGAACTATCAAACGTCCGGGCAGGATCAAACGTGCTGAGATCAATGCTCGCGTGAGCAAAGGGAGGTGGGAGACGCACGTGACCATGATCGAGGTCGCCGATGAGTACAGCTTCAACCAGGAGCGCGGTGATCGGCGCGTGCATCAGGCCATGCCCTGAGAAGCCCGCTGCATGAATGAGGTTTTGCTGACGCGCATCGCGGCCAATAAGCGGATTCGCATCAGGGGTGACGCCATAGAACCCGCAGGTTGTTGCAATCAGGCCGCCCGCGTTTGCCAACAGTGGCGAGAACTGCTCGATTTGTTCGAGAACTGCGTATCCATAGTTATCAATTCCATTATCATGGCGAAATGGGGGATCAATACGGTCCTGATCGGCGTCGCCGAATTGTACCTCTGCTTCGCCTTCATGCGCCCAACCGAATAACAGGAGGTCATGTTCTGGTCGTGAGTGTGCTCCTCGCTGGCTGCCAACGCCGTAAATAATCATGGGAAGCTGGCGCCAGGCTGCCTCTGCCATTACAGGTTGCGACGGCTTCATAAAATAGAGATAGCGTTTGATTGGAGAAACAGGCAAGGTCATACCGCCAATACGCGGGCTGAGGCGAGCGGCCCAAATGTTGGTAGCATTCACGAACCAGTCAGCCTCAAATGTCCCCCTGTTTGTTACAAGCACGCGAATACGGCCAGCATGGAATGTGGCGCCAAGTACCTCTGTCTGTTGCTCCACCTGCACGCCGAGTTCTCTGGCCCGCCTGAATCCCTCGTTGTAGATCATATGGGGCATCAGGAAGCCGTCGGTTGGACACCAGGTTGCTCCCGCCAGGCGCTCAGGGTGAAGATACGGCCAGCGTTCCTGAACAAGCTGTGGCGTCAGCACTTCCACAGGCAGCCCAAGCCTCTGCTGCATGTTCGCAGCGGCTTGTGCATGCTGCCACAGCTGTGATGCTTCGTGTTGCCTGCGCAGTTGCCACGCAGGAATTGCCTCCGGGGTCTCGTAGAGAAACAGGTAGCCGTTCTGCCGCAAAACAGGTTGTTCACGGGTATCTGACGGACTCTGCAAGAAGTCATGGAAGTGGCTATACCACCACTCGCTGTATTGCATGCCAGCCACAGTTTCTGCAATACTGAATTGTGCTCGAATACCCGCGGCAGAGCGGCTGGAAGAACCGTTACCTATCTGTGCTTTTTCGACAACTGTCACGCGGAAACCGCGTTCCGCCAATCTCACGGCGGTCAGGGCGCCGGTTGCCCCCCCGCCAATAATCACGACATGTTCGGATGAAGAGGAGTGGACCAATAGAATACCTGCTTTCCTGAGATCACAGTAAATCTTGAGGGCACTTCCTGAACCTTCACTTACATGACCGGGCCAGGAAATGCCCTTTGAACCTTTTCTCCTATTGTTATAAAGCGGCAGGGGTCAGCTCAGGCGTTCGACAATCATCGCCATACCCTGGCCACCACCCACGCACATGCTTTCCAGGCCAAAGGTCTTACCTGCGCTCTGGAGGCCATTGAGAAGGGTGGTCATAATGCGAGCGCCGGTCATGCCATAGGGATGCCCCAGGGCGATGGCACCGCCGTTGACGTTGAGCTTCTCCCAGGGAATACCCAGGTGGCGGGCCGACGGAATCACCTGCGCCGCAAAAGCCTCGTTGATCTCCACTAGATCGATATCCTCAATGGTCATACCTGCTCGTTGCAACGCCTGGCGGCAGGCCTCGACGGGACCAAGACCCATGATTTCGGGATTGAGCGCCGTGACCCCGCTGGCAACGATGCGGGCCAGCGGCTTAATACCCAGTTCACGAGCCTTTGTGTCGCTCATGACGACGACAGCCGCGGCCCCATCGTTGAGTGGGCAGGCATTACCTGCGGTGATCTCGCCATCAGGACGGAAGACCGGTTTCAGGGTGGCCAGCACATCGACGGTGGTGCCGGGCCGGGGACCGTCGTCTTTGCTGACCACAACGCCGCCTGGTGTTGTGACAGGCGTGATCTCGCGCGCGAAGAAACCATTTTCCTGCGAACGTACAGCCCGTCCCTGAGAAAGGGCGGCAAATTCGTCCATCTCGCGGCGGCTGACGTGTTCCAGCAAACGCACGTTTTCAGCGGTCTGGCCCATTGCGATGTAGATATCGGGCAGCCCCTCGGGCGGTGCCCACGCGTCGGCTCCCTGAGTTTTTTCGGCAGTGCGCGCTTCTGCGTCGGCAAAAAGCGTGTTATGAGGACCGAGATCGGAGACCCCATTCATAAAACGACTCACCGTCTCAACACCAGCCGCGACAAAGATATCGCCCTCACCCGCCTTGATGGCATGGAAAGCCATGCGGATGGTCTGCAACGAGGAAGAACAGTAGCGATTGACGGTGACACCTGGCACCCCTGACAAACCGGCCAGCAGCGCGACCACGCGAGCCATGTTGTACCCAGACTCGCCGGCTGGTTCGCCGCAGCCAAGCAACAGATCCTGCACAGCGCTCGGATCAAGCTGGGGCACCTTCTCCAGTACAGCGCGCACAATGCTTGCAGCCAGATCGTCCGGTCGGCACTCAACCAGCGATCCCTTGTTTGCCCGACCAATGGGGCTACGGGCAGTTGCTACAATGACAGCCTCAACCATTTTTTTCTCCTTTAACATGCGAAACGAAGAGAGTTACGATAGATATCCAATGTGTTGTGCTGCCCCATTGTAGCACGGCCACATAGAAGATTGCCTATTATATCCACTGCCTTTCTGCGAAGAGGCTGAGCAGGGGCGCGAATGACAGCGGCTCTTTATCAGGGCGAGAGCCATAGGGGGATGAAAAGCGACGGGATGTGCCCCACGCATCTCTGTACGAGAGAAGGGAACGCCATGAGAGGGGTGCCAGGAGCAGTTGAATATCCAATGCAGATAGTTTATAGTTGTGGAAGAACTTTTTTTCAGTAGCTTCGTGCAACGACAGTAGTTTTGCAACAGCGCGAGAAAGGACCACACAGCATGGATGTCATTGTCGAAACGACCTCAGGCAAAGTCCGGGGCACGACAAGCAACACTATCTCTGGCTTCAAGGGCATTCCCTATGGGGCCTCAACTGGCGGACGCAACCGTTTTCGTCCGCCCGTCAAACCGGAATCCTGGGCTGGCGTGCGCGAAACGCTCACCTATGGGAGCATCTGCCCGCAACCTGAGCGCGGCCCATCGCTCCTGAGCACGGCCATTGGCGAAGCGCGGCCTGAGCCAGAGAATGAGGATTGTTTGTATTTGAATATCTGGACGCCTGGCGTGAACGATGAGCACAAACGGCCAGTGCTCTTCTGGTGCCATGGCGGCGGTTTTACGATGGGGTCTGGCTCAGGCGGCTTTTATCACGGGAGAAACTTGGCGCGTCGGGGAGATGCGGTGATTGTAACCGTGAACCATCGTCTGGGGCCACTCGGCTACTGTTATCTGGGCGAACTGGCGGCTGAAGAGTATGCTGCGTCGGGCAATGTTGGCATGCTCGACCTGGTGGCGGCTCTAGAGTGGGTGCGCGACAATATTGCTGCCTTTGGCGGCGATCCAGGCAATGTGACGATCTTTGGCGAGTCGGGCGGCGGAGCGAAGGTCAGCGTGTTAATGGCCATGCCCACCGCGGCTGGCCTGTTTCACCGGGCGATTGTACAAAGCGGACCAGGCGTGAATATGACGCCACGTGAGAGAGGGACGCGCAATGCTGAAAAGCTGCTCAAAGAACTGGGCGTCTCCGCCAGAGAAACGGAGCGCTTGAGCAGTCTGCCAGTCGCGCAGATCTTTGAGGCCAACGCCAGAATCAATAGCAACCCGCTGCAAGGCTGGGCACCCGTCGTCGATGGACAGGTGCTACCCCACCATCCCTTCGATCCCGTTGCGCCCGCGATCTCGGCCAACGTCCCCCTCATGATCGGCACGAATAAAGATGAAGCGACGCTGTTCCTCTTGCCCGATCCAGCCGTGCGTACACTGGACGAGGCAGGACTATCCGCGCGCGTCCGCGAGTTTGTGGGAGACAAGGCCGCAGATCTGATTGCGGCCTATCGCCGCGCCGACCCACAGGGTTCGCCACGCGACCTCTTTCTCGCGCTGGCGAGTGACCGTATGATGCGCGTCAACTCGATCAAGCTGGCTGAGCGCAAATACGCGCAAGGGGCTGCGCCAGTCTTCATGTATCTGTTCACCTGGGAAACACCAGCACTCGACGGACAACTCAAGTCCTGCCACGCGCTTGAAATCCCGTTTGTCTTCGACAACCTTACGCGCAGTGGTGGCTTTATCGGGAACGGACCTGAATGCGTGTCTATTGCTGAGAATATGAGCGAAGCGTGGCTGGCCTTTGCGCGCGACGGCGTGCCAGGATATCATAAACTGCCCACGTGGCCCGCTTATACCCCAGAAACGCGAGCCACAATGATCTTTGATACAACCTGTCGTGTCACAAACGATCCTGGCGGGGATTTGCGCCGGGCCTGGCAGGAAATGCCCATTCCCAACGCCCGCGCTTAAACACGCCTGGCACATCTTCTACACAGATCAAGAGGGCAGGCGAGCCAAGCTTACGACTCACCTGCCCTCTTGGACGATTGCAGCCTCTTCTCCCCACGAATTTTATGGCACGCATAAGAGACATATTCATATCTCATTCGTACAAAGCCGTCTTTTCTCCGCTAGCAGACCAGCACTATTGTTCGTGTACTGACTGAGCAATGCGCCCGAATTGCTCAATACTCTCAACGCTCAGTGGGCTCAGTTGAACGATCAAATGCCCCGTTCCTTCGTCGGCAAAGTGGTGCAGGGAGCTGGCTATAGCTTCGGGCGTGCCTGAAATGGCTTTGGCTTCACCAGCGTCTTCGCCAGGCGCAAGCAGTTTCACCACGGTACCAACCGTCAGTTCGACGGCGGGTGCGTGCTGCTCAACATCGGCGGTAACCTGCTGAAATTCCGCGTAGCGTTCTTTCACCACAGCCGGGTCCACATGCCAGGCCGTGTTCCAGGCATCGGCGTAGCGGGCAGTCAGTTTAAGCATACGTGGGCGGCCACCAGCGATCAGGATAGAAGGTCCATTGCGCGAGGGGCCACGCGGACGCAGCACACAATTATTCACCTGGTAATATTTCCCCTGAAAATCAACGTGCCCTTCACGCAACAAGGGCGCAATGATCTGGATCGCCTCGTCAAAACGGCTGGCCAGATGGTCGAAAGGATAGCCAAACGCCTCATACTCCGGCTGATGCCAGCCCGCGCCCAGACCCAGGATCAGGCGCCCACCGCTAATCTCATCAATGGTATCGGCCATCTTGGCCACCAGGGCGGGAGGGCGAAAAGAGGTACACACCACAATAGTTCCCAGCGTAATGCGCGTCGTCCGCGCAGCCAGACCGCTGAGCATCGTAAAAATCTCCCAGATGCCCTTCTCTTCGCGCTCTGGAAAACGATAAATCAGATGATCGCACAACCAGAGCGAATCCAGGCCAGCCCGTTCAGCGGCCTGCGCCAGTTCGCTCAACTCCTGGAAACTGGGAGTCTTGCCCTGCAGCGAATCTTCCGCCGTATGCAGTACAATCCCAATTTTCATCTTACTCGTCGTAGTATTCTGAGCCATCATACACGTCTTTCTATTCAAAATGGGTTTTCGTTAGAGCAACTTGCCTACGATTATACGACTTTTTCTGGATGAACTACCAGTTTGCAATTGGCCTGAATATCTTTTAGGCGCGTGTTGTCACAGTAATCGCGCCCATTGTCGTGTTAGCAAGGCCGCGCTTCTGCATAATCGCCAGCAAATCGGGAAGAGTTCAGGTCGAGTTGCAATCAACGCTCAGCGCGCAAAACGTCGTCGAGCGCCTGTTGCACTTCACATCGCAAGCGTGTCTCCAGTTCGCTTGCCCAGACCTCATCCCAGGCGTTGTACTCTTGCAGCAATTGG
The DNA here is from genome assembly GCA_964250225.1 of uncultured Ktedonobacteraceae bacterium. GTDB lineage: Bacteria > Chloroflexota > Ktedonobacteria > Ktedonobacterales > Ktedonobacteraceae > Paraktedonobacter. The sequence continues at coordinate 30,921 of CAXUEY010000062.1, forward strand.
ATGCAGCGCTGGAGTGGATCAGAATCGGAAGTCACGGCATGCGTGGCGCGGGTGAGGCACATTTCGAGCAGGACCGGACCCTGGCCTGCGCGGGCATGTTGGATGGCCGCTTGCACGGCATCGTAAACGGCCAGCACATCGGAGCCATCGACGCGCTGATGAGTCAGGCTGGTGGGTAGGGAGAGCTGGCTGAGCGTGGATGTTTGGGGATCGGATGCATCCTGTTCGCAGATAAAGAGCGCGGGCAACTGGTGCAGCGCGGCAAAGGTCAGCCCCTCGAGGAAATCCGGTTCAGCGGTAGCCCCATCGCCGCAATAGGCTATGGTGATCGCCGGAGATTTGCGCAGTTTACAGGCGAAAGCAATGCCCGCGGCATGCATAATTTGCGTGGCCACGGGAGCTGGACCGGTGACGAGATTGTGCTTGTGGTAGCCCCAATGGGAGATGGGCTGTTGCGCGTGACATGAGATATCATCATTCTGCGCCCCCTCACGAGCCTGCAGGTAGGTGCGAAACACTTCGTAGGGAGTCATGCCAATAGTCAGAACGACCCCCAGGTCGCGATAGTAGGGTAGTGTAAAATCCTGGCCCACCTGGATACAGAAGGCGCTGCCCACCTGCGCGGCCTCGTGTCCCCGGCACGTGGCAACAAAGCCCAGATGCCCCTGCTGCGAGGCTTCCCAGGCATACACATCTACCAGGCGCGTCAGCAACATATGCAGATACATGTCTTTGAGCAGGGCCAGTCGGGACGAGATTGACGCGCTTTTCTCTAAACGTACTCGCATGCGTTCCAAGATTCTTCTAGCCAAAAGTTCGAGTTCACTATACTATATCACCAGATCGGAGAAGAACAAAAGCGCCTGTATCGAATGTGTCTTCGGCTGACCCAATATGCCTGGCCAAAAATACCACATTGATTTTGGTAGGGCCAGATTCTATAATGGTTCTGCAAACTACCCGAATCAGTCCCAGGTACGTCAATGAAGACCAATGGAGGCAGAGGTACATGACCGTTAACACTCGCAAGGCGCAAGAGCAGACCACAGCAGAGCCGCTTGATATTCTTGCACTGTATCGTACTATAGTAACAGCCCGCGTAATGAACGATATGCTGAAAACGCGCAAAACGCAGGGGCGCTTTCCCTTTTATATCGGCTGCGCAGGCCACGAGGCGATGGCCGCTGTTGTCGCGGCCTTACAGGAAGATGACTGGCTCTCGCTGTACTACCGCGATTTAGCGGCGTGGCTCCAACGCACAGGCGACATTCACGGTCCCCTGCGTGAAGCCTATTCGCGCACGACCGGACCAATGGGCGCCGGGCGCAATATGCCCTCGCACTACAGCAGTCAGGAATATCATATCCTGCCGACCTATAGTGAAGTTGCCGCGCTGGCTCCTTTTGCCGGCGGGGCTGCTTTCTCGCTGCAATGGCACAAAAGTCAGCAGATTGTGGTATTTACGACGGGTGATGGTGGAGCGGCCACCAACGACTTCAACGCCCTCTTCCGCCAGGCGTCCGTCCACAAATTACCCATCCTGATGATCGTTGAGGACAACGGCTGGGCCATCACGACAGCAGCTACCCGGCAGTGGGGAGGCTCGCTGGTGGAATGGGCCAGAGGCGCTGGCATCCGCGCCGAGGAGGTGGATGGCACGAACCCGCTGACCGCCTACGAGGCCGCGCTGCACCTGGCCGAGCATGTGCGCTCCGGCAAAGGACCGGCGCTGATGCACATGCGCGTGGGCCTGCTCGATCCCCATTCCAGTAGCACTGATATCCGCAAATATCGCACCAGGGAGGAGATCGAGGCCACTGCCGCGACCAAAGATCCGGTGAAAAATTTCTCGCGCTGGCTGGTCGAACATGGCCATTTGCAAGAGAACGAGGTCGAGCGTATTCGCAAGGAGATCAAGGGTCAGATAGAGCGCGCCGAGGCCGAGGTGCTCACCGAACCGGAAGTAGATCCTTCGCGTGTCATGGAGCATATCCTGGAGGTGCCAAACTGGCAGGAAAACACGCCACGTAGCACGAAACGTCAGTTACCGATGCTGGGCGCGATTAATGAGGCCCTGCTCGAACTGGCTCAGCGCGACGATGGCTTCTTTGTCTATGGGCAGGATGTTGGCAGCACCCAGGGCGGCGTCTTTGGCGCAACTTCTTCGCTCGTTACCGCGCTACCTGAGCGTGCTATCAGCAGCCCACTCAACGAACAGGTTATCGTGGGCATCGCGGCTGGCGCGGGCATGATCGATGGCAAGGCCCGCTGCGCCGAGATCCAGTTTGTCGATTATCATCAGTCGGCCACGCAGACTATTCGCATGGCCGCGCGCACGCTCTACCAGACCAATGGCACCTGGCATGCACCTTTGCTGATCCGCACCAAGTCAGGCAGTGGCGGCGGCGGACCCATCTCCAGCGGCGGCGCGGGGGGCGGCGCGTTTGGCCACTCGAACGCGGGCGAACAGTGGTTTACCTGCGTACCCGGCATGATTACCATCTGCCCGGCCACACCTTTCGACGCCAAAGGCCTGCTGCTGGAAGCAGCGCGAGCGCAATCTCCCGTGACCTTCCTGGAACGCGGACGCCTCTATCGTTCTGAGCCACCCAAAGATAGCCAGGGCAAAGCGATCTCAGCAATGGCCGAGTACTGGAATGTGCCTGAAGGCTATTATACCCTACCAATTGGCAAGGCCCGCCGTCTGCGCATCGGCGAGGGGGCGAGCAAGCTGGCCATCATCGCCTGGGGTACAATGGTACTGGAGGCCTGCACTGCCGCCGCTGATATCGTCGCTCGTCAGGGGGGCGCCATCGAGATTGTGGACCTGCGCACACTGGCTCCCTTCGATGAAGAGGCAGTGACCGCTGCGGTGCGCGAGGCCAACCACGTGCTGATCGTCACCGAAGAGTATGATCTCACCAGTTTTGGGCGCCACCTGCACTCCTGGATTGTGCAGAACTGCTTCTATGACCTGGATAGCACGCCAGCCTTTATCTCGGCCCTGCCAGCCCCGCCAGCTCCTTACAACGGCCAGGAGGAGACTGCCTTCTACCCCACAGCGCAAACCATCGAGGCGAGAATCACTGCACTACTACAGGAATAGCGCGAGTACGCAGACATTTTGAGAAACACAGCAGTGGGGGGGGGGGGGGGGGGGGGGGTGGGGGGGGAGGCCCCGCCGGGGGGGTGGGGGT
>CAXUEY010000063.1:0-6784 GCA_964250225.1 uncultured Ktedonobacteraceae bacterium
GGGGGGCGGGCAACCCGTTCCTTGTTTTCCGCTGGGCAAATTTTTATGTTGTGCGCCACTACGGAAAAAGAGGGCCGTGATTTTTTGCGCTCTCACTTCGCTGTTTGTTAGCATAATCGGATGGGTGGGCAGGATGCAGAAACTATGATATCATAGGCCGAAGAAAAAGTTGATTTGCTCAGTCCACCAGAGCACCCATTCTCCAGGAAACCGCTTTCCAGCGCATATGTCCGTAGAACAGGGAGATCGGGTGGTAGAGTGATGAGCGTAAAAGGCGTAGACAAAATGACGTTGCATATCCTTGTGATGAACGGGCCGAACCTGAACACGCTGGGCACACGTGAACCAGCCATTTACGGCACCACGACCCTGGCGCAGATCGCAGAGATGCTGCGCACGCGTGGAGAAGCGTTGGGGGCCAGTATCGACGCGTTTCAGTCGAATTCCGAGGGCGCGCTGATCGATTACCTTCAGCAGCACGGCGAGCACGCTGACGGCATTATCATCAATCCCGGAGCTTTGACGCATTATTCGATTGCGTTGCGCGATGCAGTGGCGGGAGCAAAAATCCCGACTATTGAAGTGCATTTAAGCAATATTTATGCCCGCGAAGAGTTCCGGCACCACTCGATGATTGCGCCTGTGGCTCGCGGCCATATCGTTGGTGTAGGCTGGCGAGGCTACCTGCTGGCACTGGAAGCTCTGGTTGAACTACTCCGTGAAGATCGCGCAAAGGGAATCTCATGACTAATGAAAAACTTCAAAAGATGCGGGCCTGGCTGAGTGAGCAGGGACTAGACGCGTTTCTGGTAACACAGCCGCAGAACCGTTCGTATGTGAGCGGCTGGCTCAACGATGATGAAGAGGGAGCCGGGACACTGCTGGTGAGCCAGGAGAAACAAATTCTGCTGACCAACCCTCTCTATCAAGAGGTGGCCGCGCGCGAAGCTGCTGGATGGGAGGTAGCGGTGCCGACGCCCCCACGCGAATATTTCCCGGTGATTGTGGAGATAGCACGCGAGGCGGGCTGGACAAAAATAGGCTTTGAGTCGGCAGCGGTCAGTTACGCGGCGTATGCTAAACTCAACGAGGCCTTTGGCGGAGCGGCGCAACTGGTGCCGTGCGAGAAAAGCTATGTCGAAACGCTGCGCCAGGTCAAACGGCCAGAGGAGATCGAGCTGCTCAAACGCGCGGCGGCAATCACTGACGCGACCTTCGCGCATCTCTGCGAGTGGCTTCAACCGGGCATGACCGAGAAAGAGATTCAGTGGGAGATCACCCGCAAGATGCTGGAGTTGGGCGCCGATGGCACGGCCTTCGAAAGCATTGTCGCCTCCGGCCCCAACGGTTCGATGCCCCACGCGCATGCCGGTCAGCGACGTGTGCAGCGCGGCGAGCTGATTACCATCGACATGGGCGCGCGCTACAGAGGCTATTGCGCCGATATGACGCGCACCATCTGCCTGGGCGAACCGAGCGAGACACGGATGGTCGAGCTATACGAGATCGTGCTGCTGGCGATGAAGACCTGCGAGGCGGGCCTGCGGGCTGGGATGACGGGGAAGGATGCTGATGCTCTTACACGCGATGTCCTGGCCTCGCACGACCTGGCCGAATACTATATTCATGCCACCGGGCATGGCATTGGCTTGCAAATCCACGAAGGACCAAACCTCTCACCACGCGCGGAAGAGACGACGTTGCCCCTCGGTTCGGTAGTAACGGTTGAGCCAGGGGTGTATATCCCCGGCTGGAGCGGTCTGCGTATCGAAGATAGTGGCGTGCTGACCGCGCAAGGATTTGAAGTATTGACACAATCACCAACGCAACTGGTGGTTCAACGGTAGAAGGAGAAGATATGATTTCGACGGGCGACCTGAAAAAAGGGGTGACCTTTGAGTTTGAGGGACAGCCATGCTCACTGATTGAGTGGCAGCATGTGAAGATCGGACGCGGCGGCGCGATTGTACGCATGAAGGTGCGCAACCTGCGCACTGGCGCAACGTTTGACCGCACCTGCGACGCAGGCGAGAAATTCCCGCGCATTACCCTGGAGCGCAGCAACGTGACCTATCAATACCAGGATGGAGACCAGTATCATTTTATGGACATGCGAACATACGATGACATTGTGCTGACTGCGGCCCAGCTTGGTGATACTAAAAATTACCTGATCGATAATCTGGAACTGGACCTGGTCATGCTGGATGGCGAGGCTATTTCGGTTGATCCACCGGAAAAATTGGTGCTGCGCGTTGAATATACCGAGCCTGGCTTTAAAGGTGATACCGCAACCGGTGGCAGCAAGCCAGCCACAACCGAGACCGGGCTGGTGGTACAGGTTCCACTTTTTGTCTCAACCGGCGATATGATTCGCGTCAATACCACAACCGGCGCCTACGTCGAACGTGCTTGATAACGAGAAGCAGAGGCGGATAATCCGCCTCTGCTTGCAAGAAAGGTGACAGGTTATGGAGCGAAAACAGGGCACTTCCTCGGTACAATCTCAGCAAGCTCAGGAGAACGGGGCGAATGGGCAGGTCGAGGTCATGAGCATGGCTCAAATCCAGGGGCTGGTGCGTTTGCTGGACCGCAGCGATGTCTCGGAACTTGAGATAAACCAGGCCAGCGAGGGCGTGCATCTGGTCCTGCGCAAAGTCAAGGCCACGGAGGGCACGTTGCTGGAAGGGGCATATGTAGCGGCTTCCAGTGAGGGGGCAGCCCCTGGCAGTGAGGCAGAGGCGAGTGTAAACCAGCACACCGTAACGGCCCCGCTGGTCGGCGTATTTCATCCCTGGCTCAAGCCGCGGGGCGGCATACTGGCAGCCATTGGAGATCACGTCAAAGCAGGCCAGTTGATCGGCACGATTGAATCGCTCAACGTACTCAACGAGGTTGAAACGGTAGTAGCCGGGCGCGTTGCCGAGGTACATGTGCAGGACGGACAGCCGGTGGAGTACGGGCAACTTTTGCTGACCATCGATATTGTCGAGGTGGAGGAGAGCTAATGTTCTTGCAAGAGGCGCCAGAGGTGCTCAGCGTCACCCAGGTAGCACGCTATCTCAAAGCGCTGCTGGAGACCGACGAGGTCTTGCAGAGCATCTGGGTGCGCGGCGAGATCTCTGGCTGCAAAACCTACGCCTCCGGCCATTGTTATTTTACGCTCAAGGATGCCGAAGCACAGTTGTCCTGTGTGTTCTTTAAATACGCCCGCCAGCGCGCCGCGCTCCCCGAACTGCGTGATGGCATGGCCATCGCCGCCGCCGGACATGTCTCGCTTTATGAACGCGACGGCAAAATGCAGCTCTATGTGGAGCACGTGGAGTTACTCGGCGAGGGCGCGCTCTTTCTGCGTTTTGAGCAGTTAAAAGCACGCCTGGCCGCCGAAGGTCTATTTGAGGAGGAACGCAAACGGCCCCTGCCACCCGCCCCAACGATTATTGGCATCGTCACCTCGCTCCAGGCGGCGGCTTTGCGCGATATGCTGCGCGTGCTACGCACACGTTATCCTTTAGCGCGCGCGGTAATTGCACCTACCCTGGTGCAGGGGGCTGAGGCTCCAGCAGCCATCGCGCAAGCGCTGGACCGCTTAAACGAGCATGGTGAGGCCGATGTCATCATTGTAGCCCGTGGCGGTGGCTCCATTGAAGAGTTATGGGCCTTTAATGAGGAGATAGTCGCGCGGGCCATTGCGCGCTCGCGTATTCCCGTGGTCAGTGGGGTTGGTCACGAAACCGACACCACCATCGCCGATTATGTCGCGGACCTGCGCGCTTCGACGCCTACCGCCGCGGCCACAGCAGCGGTTCCCAACATCGCCGACTGGCTGGCCGAGACGCGGGAGTGCGAACAGGCGCTGACGGTGCTCATGGACGACCTTTTTCTGCGTTCTCGCGAGGATCTGAGCCGGGTTGAGCGCGCACTGGGGCGCGAGACGCCACGCTACCAGCTTGAGCGCTTACAGCAACGGTTGGATGATACGCTTGAGGTCTTGCAAACAAGCATGCAACACAAAATGACGCTGCAAACCGAACGTTTGAGAGGATCGGCCCTGCGCCTGCACGCGCTCAGTCCTCTGCTCACAATTGCGCGTGGTTTCGCGGTGGTACGACACGCGGGCGAACAAAACGTGGTAAGTAGTATACAACAGGTGCGACCGGGTGATAGACTGGATATCCAGGTCGCGGATGGGCGAATTTTTGCTCAGGTTGGTGAAGAATAAGTCAGGGCAAGCCGCGTGGCTTGCCTGGGGGGAGACGTATGGATGCAGTAGCAAAGCTCTCGTATGAAGAAGCCTTTGAAAAACTGGAACAGGCTGTGCTGGCGTTGCAGGATGGCCACCTGCCGCTGGAGCAAGCGCTGGAGTATTATGAAGAGGGCATGAAGTTGGCGCAGCACTGTCATGATCTGCTCCAAAAGGCCGAGTTGCGGGTTGAACAACTACGCGTCACGGATGATGGGGAGCTGGAAGTTGAACCGCTAGACCTGGTCTAGTGTTGGAGCGAGGAGAGTTAAACACACAGAACATGCAAGCACTTATTGATAATCGTATCCTGATGGCAGCGTTGCTGGCCTGGCTTGTCGCGCAGGTCGCAAAGACCATAATTGAAGGCATACGCTATCGCCATCTCAAATTGAGCAGGCTTGTTTCATCGGGCGGCATGCCTAGCTCACACGCCTCGTTCGTGACCGCCCTGGCCACAGCAACGGGGCGGCTGACAGGTCTGGCCTCACCATCCTTTGCCATTACGTTCGTTCTGGCCGCGGTGGTGATGTACGATGCTGCTGGGGTGCGCCGCGCCGTGAGTATCCAGGCACGCATCCTCAACCAGATGATCGAGGAGGCCCACCAGGGCAAGCCGTTCGCGGAAAAGCGCCTGCGCGAACTGATTGGGCATACCCCCGTACAGGTCTTTATTGGCGCTCTTGTGGGTGTTGGAATTGGCCTGCTCATGGCCGCTTGAGCAGAAGCCGGGCAAGAGAGGAGGTACAACAGGGTGGATGAATCACCACCTCGTTGTGCCTCCTCTCTGCCTGGTGACATCAGCATATAGTACTAGTCCAACGTGCAATGTTGGAAAAACAGCTTCTTCCCACTATCCTCCTGCATAGATGTTTGCGTGTGGTTTGTTGAACTTGCATGAATGAAGGAGAGTTCACTATGCATTCGAGTATCCGCGAAATTACCACCACGGCCACCCTGGAAGAGAAGCGGAAGCTGCGCAAAGAGTTTCGCTTTCTGGACATGATATTCTTCACAGTTGCCGCGTTGATCGGTATCGATACGCTCGGTGCCGTTACCTCAAATGGTCCACAGGCTTTTAGCTGGTTATTGATCTCAGCTGTGACTTTCCTGGTTCCCTATGGCCTTCTGTCGGCTGAAATGGGGAGCACATTCACCCAGGAAGGTGGCATGTATGAGTGGTGTAAGCTGGCTGGCGGGCGGCTTTTCGGCGCGCTCGGTTCCATGCTCTACTGGATTTCTAATCCACTCTGGGTGGGGGGCACGCTCTCCGTGGCTGCGATCATTGCGCTGAAAACCTTCTGGTTTGGTAGCCCCATCTACCGTTTCGGCAATAGTGTTGGCATAGATGCCACGGTTGAGATCATTATTGCCCTGCTGTTTATCTGGGGCACAACCTGGTGCGCGATCACATCGCTGCGGTTCGGCAAATGGCTCTCGGTGGTCGGGAGCTATGTGAAAATTATCCTTTTTGCCATATTTACCGTCCTGGCCATTGTATACTTCTTTGGCGGTCACGCTAAAGGTGTAAAGGTGAGCCTGCAAGATCTTGTACCCAGTAATCTTGGCCTGGCCTTTGGCGCGATTTTGCCGATAATCATTTTTAACTGGGTAGGTTTTGAACTGCAAAATGGAGCTGGCGAAGAGATGCATCACGCTCAACGCGATGTACCACGCTCGTTGATTCGTGCTGGCCTGGTGACTGTGCTGGCCTACAGCATTGTCATTGGCATCACGATGTTTACCTTCCCAACCAGTCAACTGGCTGATAACAATGGTTTCGCCAGCGGTTTTTTCCTCTCCTTCCAGAATGTAGGGCAGACGATCCTGGGCAACGCGGGAACCGTTCTGGGCTGGCTTGTCGCGCTTGGCATGGTTATCGCATTAGCCTCTAGTGGTGGAACCTGGATTATTGGCGCGGATCGTACGTATGCCATTGCTTCGCTCGACCGCACCGCGCCCTCAGCTCTGGGCCGTTTCAGTGGGAAGTATGGGACGCCAATTGCCGTCAATACCATGTCGGGCATAGTGGGAAGCATTATGATGATTGTCTCAGTTCTGATCAATTCCTTTGGTTCCCAAAATACCATAGGATTGTTCGCGATTGTACTGGGCTTTACCATCTCGACGACAACGCTCTCCTATCTTTTTATCTTCCCGGCGTACATCATCCTGAAGTACAAATACCGCCATATCCATCGTCCGTTCCAGGTTCCGGGTGGCATGGTTGGAGCCTGGATCGTCACGCTCCTCCCCCTGATCTATGTTGCGATTGCCAGCTATAGTATCCTGGTCCCCCTGGACGCTACCATCGCGACGAGTGGAGTCAGCCGCTTTACGTATGAGCTGACGCAGTTTGCTGTTCTGGGTGCGATAGTTCTGCTGACAGTGATCTTCTATATTTGGGGCCAGGTAGAGAAGCACAACAAGGATGTCATTGTTGAACTGGATCTCGGAGAAAACACAGAACGCGAAAACACGGAACTGGCTGTGGGCGATTAGCGGCACATGGTAGTGTACGGCGTAGCGGAGCGGGGGTGG
>CAXUEY010000063.1:6794-33897 GCA_964250225.1 uncultured Ktedonobacteraceae bacterium
CCCGCCCCCCCGCCGCAGTGATTATTTGCCGACGACGCCGCGCAGGTCGTTGACGACTTGTTCCAACTGCGAAGCCGCCTCTGTCGCGGAGATAGCACCGTCCGCGAGCTGCTCGTTCACCTGCGTGGTGACTTTGATGGCGGTGGACAACTTCTGGCCGCTATCGCCCTGATAGTTGGTGGCCTTTTCGATATAGTTAGCCGCGCTAATCACCTGTTGCAGACCTTGCCGAACCGTCTCGATATTCTGGCGGTGCCAACTGCGCTCCAGGTCCATACCCAGATCACCCAGTTTACGCGCGGCGATACGCGTGGCATCGGTATAGTACTGCACCGATTGCAGGCCAACCTGGACCGAGTCGACCACCCAGAGCTGCTCGGAAGAGGCGCTCTGCTGCTTCTTCGCCAGGACGTTTAGCGCTTCACTGCTCTCGTGCAACTGCTCGACCGAACGCATAATGGGTCGGCTAATGCGCTGCGCGAGCCACCAGCCAATCACAGCAGCCAGGAGCGCAACCACGATAGCCACAATAATCGTAATGCTCAACTGCTGATCCGCGACCTGCGTCACAGCGCTACTGGGGCTGGTAACTACGTAAGTCCAGTTCACTGGCGAGGTTTTGTCGATGCCTGTAGTAGTGGCAACCGCGGCCTGGTAGTCGGTCCCATTCAGTTTCAAGCCAAAGTTGGAAGCGGTATTCTTCCCTTGAACTACGTCACTCAACGTCGGGTCAGCATGCACCGGCGGCAACTGACCATTCTGGTTATACCAGTTCTCAGCTTTGGCCAGCGGCTGAACGGTATTTGAATCGAGCTTCGCCACGGATGTAAAGAGATCTGGTGAATTTCGGTCGGTATCGGCGATACGTATACCGTTATTATCCAGGATAAACGCGCTCCCGCTGGAATTGATGCCCTTATCGTTTTGCAACACATCCCAGATATAATCCAGGTTCAGTGATGCACGCGCAAAGCCAAGCAAAGGGAAGCTACTCGGATTTCCCTGACCTTGATAGCCCTTATAAATAGGCGAGTAGATATCTAAGAATGCTTTTTTGAGGGTGGAGTCATAGTAGACAGGGGAAGCAAAAGGCACCCCTGTTTTGTCGTCTGCGATGGCCGCCACTTCTCCTAGTGGGACGAGGTATTGTCCGTAGTGATGCGGCTGGGCATTCTGGGGAGCAATGAAAGGGAGGGGAGTGCCATCGGGATAGAAAAACTGCCAGTTGATATAGTGCGATTTATCGCGAAATTGACCGGCAGCCAGTCCGTATCCGGCACCCTGGATGTTCGTGAGCGCGGCGGGATTCGATGCTGGTCTAGCCAGAGTGGTTGCTACTGTTGCTGGTGGCAAGGCCATGAGTCCTTGCACGGTAGGTACCAGGCTGATTGTTCCAACATCGAGCATACGCTCTTTCAAATACGTATTGACCAACTGGATACGCGTATCGGCGTCGGTTTTCATAGTCTGGTTGGCCTGATCGATTAGAGCGGGGCGAGCGGTGCCCAATTCGCTGACGAAGACGGTGATCAGGAGCGGAAGGACTGCGGCCAGCACCAGGATAAACGAGATGCGTACCGAAAGTGCCAGTGGCAATTTACGGCGCGATGAAAATTCTACTTGAGACATACAATAAGACCTTCCTTCAGGCTTGAACGACGCCTGCGCGTTCCAACTCTTTCAATAATCGATAGACCTCTGCCGGCTCATGCGACATCAGACGCGCAAGTTCTTGAAATGTGCGCCTGCCATCGATGAGCAAAAAGAGGCGTCGATGGGCGCGCGAAAGGCCCATTTGTTCAATCAAATGCATGCCTTCCTCAATCTGGCGGATACGAAGCGGCGTGGCGTTCCACGCCATAGATGAGAGCGGCCCGCTACCACTACCAGGTGAATTGCCACGTGCCCCTGTAAAAGGGTTTTGCTGCCTATACATCGGCCCCGGCTTTGTGGTTGGCAAGGGAGAGCTAAACGACTGGCCATACGCGCTCTCCCGGAGTGGCGACATCGCGGGCATATGACCCGTATTGCCGCTATTCATGGGCTTTTGTTCAGCCGAAAAAGAGAAACGGCAATGTCCCCAATTGCTCAACCAGACCAACGCATCCTGCCCCTGCCACTGACCGACGCTCGCTTGTATAATTTGTCCGTTGACGAGCGTAATGACTCCCTGCTCAGAGTGCGGTCCATCGTTGCGTTCGACGACGAGCGAGCCTGTTTTCTGGCCTAATTGCAGCACCTGAATAACGTTGGCTAGCCGATCTGTTTCTGTTTTTGGCTGTTGTGACATTGCCTGCTTACCCCACTTAAAAAGGCCCGGCTCTTCACTTGAGATAAAAGAATATACCAATTCGCTTGCACCTTGCTAGCAAGCAACCATTGTACCAGAAACTCTATAAGGATACCATAGCAGAGAATTTTCTGATACAATTTTCAGCGTGTGTAGGAAATTTGGCGGATTGGTAAGGGGTTGTATCACCAAACCACTACCTATGTTATTCGAAAGTCTGGTATCACCCTATGAAATATCTTGCACCCGATTACATATATACCCCCGATGGTCTGCAAACCGATCTGGTTATGGCTATCGCGGATGATGGCTCGATCAGCTCTCTCGCGCCTCGCACTGTCGATTCGCTCGTCACTGATCCTCTGCCTGGAGTGGCGCTCTTGCCGGGCTTTGTGAATACGCATAGTCACGTCTTCCAGCGAGCCTTGCGCGGACATACCCATCGTCCGCTCTCGCGCCAGGATACGTTCTGGACATGGCGGCGCGCGATGTATGCCGAGGCGAGCCAGCTTGATCCCGACCTGCTCTACACCAGCGCGCTGCGCGCGTATCGTGAGATGCTGGCCGCCGGCTATACCAGCGTGGGCGAGTTTCACTATGTCCACCACCAGGTCGATGGGCAACCCTACGCCAACCCCAACGCGATGGCCGAGGCTATTCTGGTGGCAGGCCATGAAGCGGGCATCCGCGTAGTGTTGCTGATGACTGCCTACGCTCAGAGCGGCTTTAACCAGCCACCGGAAGAGGGCCAGCGACGTTTCTGCGATACCTCAGTGGAGGCATACCTGGCGCGTGTGGAGACGTTGCGTGTGGCAGGTGTGCCGGTGGGCGTAGCGCCCCACTCGGTACGCGCAGTCCCTGAGCGCTGGTTCCGCGCCATCGCCGAGTATAGCCGCGTCCATCAGTTGCCCCTGCACGTCCACGCCGATGAGCAGGTCGCGGAGATCGAGCAGACTCAGGCAGCCTATCAGTGTACACCCATCGAGTTGCTGGCACGCTTCGGCGCGCTGCACGAACATACTACTGTCATTCACGCCACACACGCTAACGCGGTTGAGATTGAGCTGCTGGCACAACGTGGCAGTACGGTCTGCGTCTGCCCCACCACCGAAGGCGACCTGGGCGATGGGATTGCACCCTACGCCGAACTGCGCGCAGCCGCGATCCCGCTGGCCATCGGCGCCGATAGCAATACGCGCCTGGACCCGCTGGAAGAACTGCGCTGGGCCGAATATAGCGCGCGCATGCGCTACCAGCGCCGCCGCGTGCTCATCGCTGACGAACTGGCCGCGCCCGGCCCACTCCTGCTCGCCACCGGCACAGCCAACGGCGCGCGCGCACTGGGTCTGGCCAGCGGCTCCATCGCCGTCGGCCAACCCGCAGACCTGGTGACAATCAATCTCAATCATCCCTCTCTGGCTGGCTGGAATAGCACTGATCTGCTAGATGTGCTCTTCTTTGGGGCGTCCGCTGAAGTGATTGTGGGCACGTGGGTGCAGGGGCGTAAAGCGCGTTTGTGACGCTTTAGTGCTCTTGCTGAAGATACTTGAGGAAGCCAACTTGCTGGGCACGCTGCTCCTGGCTGCCAGTTTTCGTTCGCTTGTTCTCTTGGAGCAACGCCTGCAGCGTCTGAAAGCCTGACCTGATGCCCTTTAGCACGAGAAACCTTCTGTTCTGTTTATCATCCAGATCGCGAGGAAAAAAATATGGGAGTTATTGCAGCTATTCAAGTGGCACCAATCTACGGAGACGCCATGGCTACCGCCAGGCGCGCGGCCGGGCGTATTGCGGAAGCCGCGCAAAAAGGGGCGTCCAGCAGAGCATTGCTGGCTCGACGAGGCTTCGATGCGGTCGGACACTATGGACGAACGGATATTTTTGAATTGTCCATCAGGGGTGAAGTGTTATCTCTTACCGGTGATGAAGCTCTTCCTAAGGATGAGAATAGGTAATATTTAAGGTATCGTTGGGGTTGTGGGAAATTGCTTTCCCACAATCTTTTCATTCCCACATGCACATCCAATCACAGATATGCGTCGTAGTATTCAGCAGAAGTGATATTTTCTTGAGACATGGGTCAAATCAATGTGGCACCTTCAAAGGAGTATTCTTTGTGAATAGTCTGCTGATAGGCGTGCCAACGCTTTACCCCTGGTTCAATTGCTGCTCTACACTGCGCATCAGGTGAGCCTCGTCTTATACAATACATACTAACAGGTCATTGGAAGCAAAAAACTTCCCAGGCTTTTTGTTGGCTAAATTATCGCTTCTCGCGATCTATTGAAAGTATGATAGAAGAAAGGATGATCCTCTTACACATGAAAACACCTGATAGTAACGAGTTGAATACTGCAACCGCAAATGTGATGGACCTGTTATCTGTACGCCGCACACGTCGTAAGCTGATCAAAGGGGCCGCTGTGGGAGCCGGGGGCGTTGTTGCATTGAGCACAGCTGCTCTCTTGATTCCTAAGGGAGTGGTTCGGGCGAGCACTACAGCTGAAGGAGCTGAGGCGACTGCTAAACAAATCTTCAGCATCGCGGCAACAGCAGAACGTCTGGCGGTGACCTTTTACACGCATGGCGTTGAGCATGCCCGCCAGTTGCGTCTGAGCGGAGCGAGCCTGGCAGCGATCAAAGCCGCGCTCGTCGAGGAGCAGATTCACGAACTCTTCTTCGTGGCCAATGGCGGGGTTCCCATTACCAGTACCTTTAGCTTTCCCCACGGCGACGATACGTTTGAAAGTCTGGAACGCTTCATTGAGACGCAGCAGCAGCTCGAAGGCGTGTTTGACTCGGCCTTTATTGCCGCCGTCAAAGAATTTGCCCTCATGGGTATGGCACGCGTCTCACAGATTGCCTGCCAGATTGCTATGATCGAGTCTGAGCACCGCGCACTTGGCCGTTTTATTGCGCAACAGGCCGGACTGGAGAATTTCGAACAACCGGCAGATAACTGGGCCTTCGCGCCCGCCTTGCTGGAATCGGTGAGTGATGCGCCCGCTGTCGTGGCTGCCGCTGGCTATCTCAGCCCGAAGCCGGGCAATACGTTTACCTACCAGCAGGTCAGCACGGAAGATGCAGGCGTGGTCTTCCGTACTCCCGTGACGGCTGGCGAAGATAACGATTAGGATAACCTTGCGCAGAGATTGATTTCAGCCAGGGAATGAAAGCAGAGCTTTTTAACGTTTTATCTTCATCCCCTGGCTGAAAAATGATCATCTTACTCGCGCTTTCACAGGCCGCTCTCCTGGTTTGGGGTGCAGCAACGGGTAACTCTCTACCAGCTTTAAGCACTCCTCAACGGCGCGTTCCAGTTGCGGGTCGTGCTGGTTGGCGTAGTCCTGCGGCTCGATATCGACCTCGATGTCAGGATCGGTACCGTAGTTTTCGACGTTCCAACCAACATCCTGGAACCAGAAGGCGAATTCGGGCTGCGTGGTGCGCGTGCCATCCACCAGCATATGATGGAAGTTGATGCCAATCACACCACCCCAGGTGCGTGTGCCAATCAGCGGCCCCAAACCCATGAGTTTGAAGGTGTGGCTGAAGATGTCACCATCGGAGCCCGCGTGCTCATCGGTGAGCGCGACCATAGGACCGTAGGGCGCTTCAAAGGGGTAACCACGCGGTTGCCGCCAGCGCGAGATGCTATAACCCACGCGCCGCCGCGCCAACTTCTCCAGCAGCAGACCTGAGATGCTGCCACCACGATTCCAGCGCACATCGACAAGCAGGCCAGGGGCATCATACTCCACCAGGTAGCTGCGATGAAACTCGGCAAAACCGGGAATCTGCATATCGGGGATATGGATATAGCCGACGCGTCCGTCCGAGAGCTTGTGGACAAGAGCGCGATTACGTTCCACCCAGGCGCGATAGCGAGCCGCCTGTTCGCTGCCAAGCGCTTTGACGTTGACGGTGCGCACCTCTTTGCTCTCCGCCGCTTCGATAGTAAGCTGAACCTCTTGATTGGCCTGGTTGACCAGCAGGGATTGGGGAATCCGGCTTGCTCCTAAACGCTGCCCGTTGATGGCCAGCACCGCGTCACCGACTTGAATGTTCAGGCCGGGCGAGTTTAGCGGCGAGGTGGCACTCGGATCGGAGATATCGCCTTTGACAATGTGCGCGATGTGGTAGCGATTCTGCGCGGCGTCGTAGCTCCAATCGACGCCCAGAAAACCCTGCCGATAGTGGGGATGATGCCGATAATCGCCCGCGATCTCGTAGGCATGCGAGGTGCCCAGCTCCCCCTGGATCTCCCAGAAGAGGTCCGAGAGTTCCGCGCGAGAGCCGACACGCTCAAGCAAGGGCGCGTATTGCGCGTAGACCGCGGACCAGTCCACGCCGGACATATCCTCGGTCCAGAAGTATTCGCGCTGAAGCCGCCAGGCTTCGGCAAACATCTGACGCCATTCCGCCGCTGGTTGCACCGAGACTTTGACGCGATCCAGGTTCAGCCAGCCGCTCTCCCGACTGGAGCGCTCGCTATTGTCCTTTGGCTTCTCAGTAGCCTTGAGAACACGCAAACGGCGCATTTTGCTGTAAATCAGCGTTTTAGCATCTCTGGATATATCGGCGGAACTCACGCCATCGATGCTCCACTCTACCTTGTAGGTCTCGAAGTCGTAGCACTCAATCTTGCCACGCGGTGGCTCCTCGAAAGGCGACGCGTCGCTCTCAGGGCCAGCCGATTGGATGAGCACTTTGCCTTTCAGACCATACACATTGGTATAGCGTCCCTCCGCGACCGGGAAAGGCACCACGCGCTCGCTCAATCCCTCCAGGTCGATCACCACGTCAACGATAGTGCTCTGCCCATTTGATTCGCTCTGCTCCTTATGTTCGCCTTCATCCGTGCCATTAGATTTGGCACCATTTGTACCATTCGATGATTTTTTCCCGTTCTCCTCTTTCTCACCTGATGTTTTGGGTTCTGGGATAAAGGGAGAACGCAGGTCGCGGCGCAGGAGAATGGCGTAGGGTTTTTCGCCGCGTGAGAAATGCAGGTCGAAATGGAGATTATCGTGGGTCGGGTTGAAGAGGCGTGAGCCGATAAAGTAGAGATATTTGCCTTCGGGATCGAAGGCGGGCGCGCCATCCTGTAAAATTGGCTCGGTTGCCTGGAAGGTCTCGCCACTCTCGACGTTGCACAGGGCAATCGCGGACTTCTGAGAACTCAGCCAGTTGCCATAGGCCAGCCATTTCCCATCCGGTGCCCAGGCGAAACCGCTCATGGGATGGTACGGGCTTTTATCGAGAACACGCGCATCTCCTGTTTCCAGATTCACGACCATCAGTTCCTGGCGATGGTTGGTCAGCGCAACCTTATCCTCTGTGGGTGAAACCTTCAGGTCGAGTGCGTGGCCCAGATCGAGGTCTGGGAAGGTGCGCGGCTCGCTGGCATCTTCGGAATTGAAGATCACCAGGCTCTCCGGCCCGTCAGCATCGTGGGTCGCGAGCAGGCGTTTGCCGTCGTTGAGCCAGGTGAGATGGCGGTAGCGCACGCCGTCCGGTTCGCCATGTTGCAGAACCGGCCCCTCCCAGTTGGCCAGAGAGAAGGCTTTGCCGCGTGTGGTAAGCGCCACGGCGTAACCCTGCGGATGCAGATTGTAGGTATCCAGGTAGTGACTGGCCGAGACAAATTTGCGGCTACGCTGCGTTCTGATGCTGGGCAGTGTGACCTCGACGCGCCGGGATTCGTCACTGACGGGGTCGAATAGATAGAGATCACCGCCCGCGTGATAGACCATGCGCGTGCCGTCGCTACTCAGGTTGCGCGCATAGAAGTCCTCGTGCGCGGTATGGCGATGCAGATCAGCGCCATCGGGCGTGCAGGAATAGATATTGCCCACGCCCTCGTGATCGGAGAGAAAGTAGATGCGCTCACCAAGCCAGCAGGGGCTGGCCAGATTGCCCGCCAGCTTGAGCAAACGCTGAAACTGACCATCGCCAGTAGGATCGCACCAGAGTTGGCCCGCGGTCCCGCCGCGATAGCGCTTCCAGCGCGCTGGTTCACTGATATTGCGTCCGATGACCACGCCTCCCCCTGGGCCGTAGCTCAGCGCATTCGCCAGCCCATAGGGCAAAAGATCCGGCAGGCCACCCTGAGGATCTAGTGCATAAAGAAAACGGGCGCGCCCATCAAACTGGTCAGCATTGCTAGCGAAGAAGATGCGATCCCCGGCAGGTGACCAGCCAGCGATAGTACAGGTCGCAGCCTGAAAGGTCAGGCGCTGCGCCTCATCGCCCAGGTTGCGCATCAGATAAACTTCTTCGGTTCCCTCGGACTTGCCCACAAACGCCAGTTGAGCGCCGTCAGGGGAGAAACAGGGCGTTTGGACTTCGGCCACGCCCGCGGTCAGACGCTCGGCCCGCCCTCCTGCACTCTCGATCTGCCAGAGGTCATCCTCTGCAACAAAAATGATCGAATCCTGGTGAATAGTGGGAAAGCGAATATAACCCTGAAATGGCATGTAAGCTCCTCTCTGCACTACTGGTAACGCGCCTGGCACAAATGCGGCGCATCACATCCCTGAATGCGGATGTATGTGCTTATTATAGCATAGCTGTTGCGTTCGGCTGCATCTTCGCGCGGTATGTTGCGGCTCAGGAAACAGCCCTACATCTGCTATAATGCAACAGAGAGAGCACAGAAATTTCGAGGCAAAGGCAGAGAGAGCTATGAAAATTGTTGTGGCACCCCAATCATTGAAGGGAAGTTTGACCGCCGCTGAGACTGGCCGGGCGATGGCGCAGGGCGCGCGCATGGTCTATCCAGATGCGGAAGTGAGCATTGTGCCGGTGGCCGATGGCGGCGAGGGCACTACACAGGCGCTGGTGGATGCGACAGGCGGAAAACTGCTTGAGCGTGAGGTGACGGGTCCGCTGGGCCAGCCGGTACGAGCCTTCTTCGGGGTGCTGGGAGATGGGCATACCGCGGTCATTGAGATGGCGGCCAGTTCAGGTCTGCCGCTGGTACCGTCCGCGCAACGCGATCCCCGCATTACCACAACCTATGGTGTGGGCGAACTGATACTCGCGGCCCTGGACGCGGGTTGCACGCATTTTATCATCGGCATCGGGGGCAGCGCGACCAACGATGGCGGCGCGGGCATGGCTCAGGCGTTGGGAGCACGCTTGCTGGACGCGCAGGGGCATGCCTTATCCCCCGGCGGCGCGGCTCTGGCCGACTTAGCGCGCATCAAGATGGAACACATGGATCAACGGCTGGCACAGTGTACGTTCGAGGTGGCCAGCGATGTGAACAATCCGCTGTGCGGGCCAACGGGCGCCTCAGCCGTGTATGGTCCGCAGAAGGGCGCGACCCCTGAGATGGTGACAGAACTGGACGCGGCGCTGGCCCATTACGCGCAGATTGTTGAACGCGATCTGGATCAGGCGGTACACGACGTGCCGGGCGCGGGCGCGGCGGGTGGTCTGGGCGCGGGTCTGCTGGCCTTCCTGCACGCCACGCTGCGACCAGGCGCGCAGATTGTACTGGAGGCGGTGCGCCTGGAAGAGCAGCTACGCGAGGCCGACCTGGTGCTCACCGCTGAGGGGCGTCTGGACAGCCAGACCGCCTATGGCAAAAGCGTGGGCGCGGTCGCAGCGCTGGCGCAAAAGTATCGCCTACCGGTCCTGGCCATCGCAGGTGGCCTGGCGGATGATTACCGCGAGATCTATAAGCTGGGCATAGACGGCATCACAGTGCTGCCCTCCGGCCCCATGAGCCTGGAAGATGCGATGAAACACGCGGCCCGCCTGATGAGCGAGGCCACAGAACGAACATTGCACATCTTCAACGCTGGGAGAACCACGCGCCAAAGATAAATTAACCAACAAATATCGTTGCTATTCATTGGGCCTGGTCAGCCGTGTGAGCTTGCGAACCAATGGCCAGCCTATCCACTCATCAATCAAGCTGGCGTATAGAGCGCATTGAGAGAGCCACGCCAGCCAGAACAATACAGAGCAGCCCACCACCCAGGAAGGTCCAGCCGGGGCTAAAATGATCGCCCACAATGCCCGCGAGCGCAAAACCGAGAGGCTGGAGGGAGTACGCGCCCAGCAGATAGATGCTACTCACCCGGCCCAGCTTTTCAGCGGGCACAGCGGTCTGCAACGCCATTTCCCAGAGAATCGCAAAAACCCCATCACCTACCCCGAACACCAGTGCGGCTATAAGAAAAACAAAAGGCACGCTGGCGGATGGCACTGGCAGGCCAAAGAGGAGAAACGCGCCACCCGATAACATCAGACTAAGGTAGATCAACAGGCCTTTGCGCCTGAGAACCCGTATCTGGCCAAGCACCAGAGTAGCCAGCAGCGCGCCAACAGCCAGAGCTGTGATTACACCACCGAGCAGCCAGACGCCACCCTGTGAGGTCTGTCCGATCAAACGCGGCAGTGCCACCTCTTGCGGTCCGGCCAGCCCCAGGTTCGCCAGGCACACAATCAGGATGGATAGCCAGAGCCAGGGGATACTCCCAACATAGCGCAGACCGGCCCCAATATCTGAGGATAATGAGGAGAGGAATGGCCTGGACGGTTGGGCATGATCTCGCGGCTGCTGCTCTCTGGCACCTGAGCGCATGGCCAGGAGAAAACACGCGGAAAAGACGAAGGTGAGTGCATCAACAACAAAGGCACTCACCGGACCGGCCAGGGCAAAAAGGGCCGCGCCAAGCAACGGCCCCACAATCTGGCTCAACTGTTTGGCCAGACCGTTGAGCGCGTTAACTGAGGGCAAGAGTTCGCGCGCTTCAACCAATTGCGGGAGCAAGGCGCGATAGGCCGGACCAAAGAACCCGCGCACGATCCCAAAAAGCAGCACACAAAGCACCAGGTGCCACATTTGCAAAAGATGCAGCCAGGCCAGGACCGCCACAAGAAAAACGAGGATAGCGCGCCCAGCGTCCGAATAAAGCAGAACAAGGCGCCGTGGCAAACGATCAGCTACGGCACCGCCAATCAACAGAAAAACGATACGCGGAATTTCTTGCGCGATCATGACGACAGCCATAATCGTTGCCGAACCGGTGAGCACCAGCACCTCCCAGGCCAGGGCAACTGAGAACACATCATTGCCCATCGCCGAGACGGTCTGGCCGATCCAGAGACAGGCAAAAGACTGAGAACGCAGAGCCCCAAACAGGCGCAGACGTTTGTTGTCCATAACGATTCTCCCATTGGATTCAGAAGATGAATAGACGTTTGCACGAAGGGCAAAGATCATAGCATCTCTCCAATAGAAAAACATCGTCCAGAAGGCCGATGCGCGTGGGTTGACTGATGTGTTATAGTGAGAAGGTAAGAATAAGCCTTCTCCTTTTCATCAACTCCTCATCAAGCTTGCAATTGTTGACCGGAATAACTTTGCCCAAAAAGAAGTTCTAAATAAGTAGAAAAAGGTTCGTTGTGGAGGGGACATCATTACAAGGACCGCTCTCCAGCAGCCACGCAATGATGTTCTCAGCGGAAGTGACAAAAGTAGCGTCGTCATACGTCTATATTACCAGGGGAAGGGTGATGGCAGTGGCTTATGTCATGATCCGTAGTGCGTTCCTTTCTGAAGAGGAGCCAGATGCTATGTCAGAGAACATGTTCGTTACTGATAATGCGGATTTCGAGCGCCTACGCGAACAGGGGTTCACGGACGACGAAATTGTCAAACTTATCGATATGAAAGACCACGTGGAAGAGCAGGTCGAGTATCAGGAGATGCTTGCGGAACAGCATCGCCTGGACTTTATGCGCTGGTTGGTTGAGCATAATCGGATTAACAAGGAATAGAAACAACGGTGTCCGACCCGTGCCTGACCGAAAGGGCATCTTGCACAAAAACAGGAGGGGACTGATATATCAGTCCCCTCCTGTTTTTGTGGTATCTATTTTAAAAATCGCATAATACTGTTTTTTGCCATTTATTATGGAGAGGAGATATATTTTGTGAATCCACCTGTTTCCCTTGCTGACCTTCTTCAGCGTTTCGATGCTCCCGGCGTGCGCTCAATAGCATTAATGGGGAGCTATGCACGAGGCGAGGCTGGTCCTTACAGCGATATTGATTTTGTACAGCACCGATTCTCCGCGAGCAAATCAGAGCGGGATTGCGGCTCTATGCCCTCACCGCAGAAATTCTCGCGCCAGTGTTGCGTGTGAAAGATGCTCCGCTGGTACAACAGACAGCTAACCTGATTCACGAAGCGCTTTCTCAACACGATTACTCTTGATCTAGATCTGCGAGTGCAGCATCAATCACATCATAAGCGCGTGCGAGCAGCGCCGTTACATTCTGGCCGTTGAGCGTGAAGGGCGCGTCCCCCAGCCGCTTGAGCACGGCTTTTTCGACCCTGGTGGCGCCCGGATGGATGGCGAACGTTTCCAGTCCCTCACCCGCCTGCCAGAAGGTGCTAATATCCTCAACGAGCTGTGCGCTGGCCTCTGGCGTCTCCTCGCTGACGACAGCGGGCTGGCTCTCCGTGGTGACGGTGCGCCGCGCGCGCAGTTCGTCGATAAGCGCGTCTTTGGTGCGCCCACGCAATTTGAAGATCAGGAACGGGTCTTCGTCGAAGCGCTCGGCCAGCAGATAATAGACGGCAGCAATGTGCTTGCAGGGATTTGCCCAATCGGGGCAGGAGCAATCGGTCACGAGGTCTTTGACTCTGGTTGGGAAGAGGGAGAGATTGACGGACTCGAAAGCTTCTTCGATATTGGTGGGCATTTCGCCGGCGAGCAGTTTGGCTGCGAAGATGGCCTGGGCCGCCATCGCTTCGATGATCTGCTCCCAATCTTGCTCGCTCAGCGGTTTGAGTTGGATCTTGACGTTATACGGTCTGGGCTGCGACCCCTGAACCTTTGCCTTGACCAGGCCCGACTCGACATCAATCGAGATGACCTGCCCCTGGCGCGCATAGCTGCGGCCACGTGTCAGCCGCGTGCCCATACTGAAGGACTCCAGGACGCCGATCCAGCGCCGCGACCACCAGGTTGAGCCGATGGTCCCGCGCTCACTTTTGGCTTTCAGACCGCCCTTGATTTTGATAGGCTGAGCAGGCCGATAGTAATTCCATTCGTCGTCGTAATCGTCCCAGCGTCCCATACGTTATTCCCCCACTGCCTCGCGACTGAGCGCGAAGAGTTCTTTGAGCTGTGTGGTGGACATTTCGGTCAGCCAGCCCTCACCGCTGCCCACGATGCTTTCCGCCAGTTCTTTTTTCTGCTCGATCATCATATCAATGCGCTCCTCCAATGTGCCGACGCAGACGAATTTATGCACCTGCACGTTTTTGCTCTGCCCGATGCGAAAGGCGCGGTCCGTGGCCTGGTTCTCCACAGCGGGATTCCACCAGCGGTCAAAGTGAAAAACGTGATTGGCCGCGGTCAGGTTGAGGCCCACGCCGCCAGCTTTGAGCGAGAGGATAAAGAGTTGTGCCCCACGCTTCTCTTCTTGAAAACGCTGCACCATCGCGTCACGCTGCTTCTTGGGCGTGCCGCCATGCAGGAAGAGCACCTCGCAGCCGAGCCGCTCCTGCAAATGGTGGCGCAACAGGCCGCCCATCTCCGCGAACTGACTGAAGATCAGCGCCTTATCGCCCCCGGCCAGTACCTCTTCCAACATCTCTTCCAGGCGCGCGAGCTTGCCCGAACGTCCCGGCAGGCTGCTATTGTCCGCGACAAACTGCGTGGGATGATTGCAGATCTGCTTGAGCTTCATCAATGTTGCGAGCACCAGCCCTCTGCGCTCGATGCCATCGGCGGCCTCGATCTTCTCGATCATCTCTTTCACCACGGCCTTATAGAGCGAGGCCTGCTCCTGTGTGAGATTACAGAAGACCTTCATCTCCATCTTATCGGGCAGGTCGGCAATAATAGACTTGTCGGTCTTGAGGCGACGCAACATAAACGGCTGGACCACGCGTTTGAGCGTCTCCGAACGATCCGCGTCGCGAAAACGCTCGATGGGAATGGCGAACTGCTTGCGGAAGTCCGTGGCCGAGCCTAAATAGCTGGGATTGAGAAATTCCATAATCGACCAGAGTTCGGAGAGACGGTTCTCTACCGGCGTGCCGGTCAGGGCGATTTTGTGGCGCGCGCTGATGCTCTTGATGGCCTGCGTCTGCTTGGCGGCCTCGTTCTTGATATTTTGCGCCTCGTCCACGACCACATACTCCCAGTCCAGCGCGGCAAGGTGCTCTTTATCACGCAGGGCCAGCGCGTAAGTGGTAATCACAATATCATGCTGGCGCGCCTCCTCCACAAACGCCTCGCCGGAGAGCCGCTCGTGTCCATGATGGATCATGACCCTGAGCGAGGGAGCAAACTTCTCAACCTCGCGTTGCCAGTTGCCAACGATGGACATGGGGCAGATGAGCAGAGCGGGGTCTGGTGGTGTGGTGGTTTGTTTGGCTTCACGATCATGCAATAAAAGCGTGATAAGTTGGATTGTTTTGCCCAATCCCATCGAATCCGCTAAACACGCTCCCAACCCGAATTGCATGAGAAACTTCATCCAGGCCACGCCCTTGAGTTGGTAGGGGCGGAGTTGGCCGTGGAAGGTGGCGGGCGTGGTGATGGGGGTAAGTTGCTGGTTGTCGGAGAGTTGGTCCAGCAGGTCTTTGAGCCAGCCATCGCCGGAGATGTCCAGGACGGGCAGGCCCAGTTCGGACATCTCGTCGCCCAGGCCGGTGCGTAGCGCCTCGCCCAGCGTCATTTGCCCGTTCTGGCGTTTTTTCTGGAAGAAGGCGATGGCGCGCTCGATCTCTTCGGGGCGCAGCTCGACCCACTGGCCGCGCACCTGGATGAGCGGCATTTTGAGATTGACCAGCTTCTCAAATTCACGGGCGGAGAGCGTCATATCACCTATCGAGACGGTCCAGTCGTAGGAGACAATGCTGTCCAGGCCGAAGAGACCCGAACTACTTTTGCTGCCACCTTTCGCCTTGACTTTGAGTTTGACGCCCAGACGCGCTGCGGCCTTTTGCCACCAGGGTGGGACCAGCACGCCAAAGCCACTCTGTTCGAGCAGGGGCGCGGATTCGCGCAGAAAAGCGTAGGCCTGCGGGGTCGTCAAACGCACAGCGCCTGGACGCGCACTTCGCAGGCTCTCCTCGATGGCCGGGAAGAGACGCGAGGCGCGACCAAGATCGGCCAGCAGCCGTTCCTGGGGGTTCTCGAAGCTGCGTTTGAGAAAGGTGAGCGTGCTGGAGCGTTCTTGCCAGACGTTTTCGGCGGGCACCAGCAAGCTGCGATCATCGTTGGCCTGGAGATGGAAGCTCACGCGCCAATCAGATCCGTCCTCGCCCTCCACAGCCGCGGGAGGGTCGAGTCGGAAGCAGGTACGGAAAGCTGCCTGTTTCTCGCGGGGCCGCAACAGCCCCAGCCAACCAGCCATTGTCAAGGCAAACTGCTGAAGCTCCTGCGCGGAATCCAGCAGCTCGGTGTGCTCGACTGAGGAGAGGCCGCGCAACCATTGTTCGGGCAGTGCAGCAGGCCTGCCCTGTCGTCCGCGCGCCGTTGGTGCAAACCTGGTCGCGGAGAGTTGTGCCCGCACAAACGCATCGATGGTCGCATTGAGGAAATGCAGGGTGATCTCGCGTGGTAACATGGTCTGCTTCGCGCCGGGTGGCAGGAATGACCAGCAAGCAGCGGGCATCATCGCGGCCAACGCGTTCAGACGTTCGGCATCCTCTGGCGCAAGCACAGCCCGCCAGGCGGCGCGCAAGCCGGTTTCACCCTGGTCTGGAGCGATTTGCAGGCCGGGCATATACGCCTGACGATTCAGCAGCTCAAAGGCGAAGCGGGCAGTGGTTTGCCAGAAACGCAGCGAACTGCCAGCAACGATGCCAGGTGGCAGATTGTCCGGCAGAGCCAGCAACGCTTCAAGCGCGTCGTCCGGCTTCAGCGCGATTGTCGGCACCGACCAGGCTTTGAAGGCTGGCGCGCTCAGTTCTCGCGGCTCCTCGCGAATGAGTTCTGGCGAGGAGAGCGGTCCCGACGTAGTGGAAGGCAGGTTCAGCCGCAACGTCTCCGCGCTCGCATCCGCAACGAGCAGGCTACCAACCAGCTCGCCCAGCGCCTCACGCAAGGTATCGTGCGCGAGCGCGAAGGGATGCGGACCGGCTTTGCGGCCGCCGCGTTTAGTCGCAACTGTTGGCGCGTACGATGTTTCCGCCCAGAGATGCAGGCGGGCGGCGTCCTCCTGGTGCTTCCAGATAGCGTGTAAAACGATCAAGCCTTTCCCCCACACAAAAAAATCGGCCCTGCCTGTGTTTAGCCTCCCCTGATGAGGCCGGGGCAGAGCAGAGAAGCATGCAACCATCCATCACCCTATCATAGCATATTACGAAACCCCTCAAAAAACTGAGAAACTGTCAGAAAAAACCCTGCTCAAATCATTTTATTTCTTGTATACTATGCAGAAGGTCTTTCAACAAACGCAGGAGCGTTTTCTAGAACCAGAGAACGTGTTTCATCCAGAGGAGGAACCTATGAGCGAAACCCCGAATCGTGTTTGTATCATTGGAGCTGGCTCGTCGGGCATTGCCGCGTGTAAAGTGTTGCAGGATCATGGCATTCCGTTTGATTGCTACGAGGCGGGCGACCGTGTTGGTGGCAACTGGGCCTATGATAACCCCAATAACATGTCCAGCGCGTACAAATCGCTGTTCATCAACACCTCCAGATTGCGCATGCAATACTCGGATTATCCCATGCCGGAGCACTATCCCGTCTTTCCACACCATACCGAGATTGCCGAATATTTCAACAACTACGTGGACCACTTCAATTTCCGGCAACATATTCGCTTTAATTGTCCGGTTACGCAGGCCACGCCGCTAGAGGGTGGTGGTTGGGAGATCACGACAGAGGACGGCTCGACGCAACGCTATCGTGCCCTGCTGGTGGCCAACGGACACCACTGGAACCCGCGCTGGCCCGATCCTCCCTTCCCAGGCCATTTCGATGGCGAGGTCATCCACAGCCACTATTATCGCGTGTCTGACCCCTATGTTGACAAGAATGTGCTGGTGCTGGGCTTCGGCAATTCGGCGATGGATATTGCCGTGGAAACCTCACGCGTCTCTAAAATGACCTATCTGGCGGTGCGTCGCGGCTTCCACATTATTCCCAAGTATATTTTGGGCAGGCCGCTCGATCAATCAGTGATTCCCACCTGGTTCCCCAATGCCTTGCTGATGCGCTTTGTGGGCGTAGCGCTGTCCTTAGAGGTCGGTAAACTCACTGATTATGGGCTGCCCAAGCCCGATTATCCCGTCCTGCACGCCCATCCAACGGTAAGTTCGGATATTCTGCCGCGCATTACGCATGGACGCGTGCGCGTCAAACCCAATATTCGCGAGCTGGATGGCGACGGCGTGATCTTCACCGATGGCACACGCGAGCAGATCGACTGCATTGTCTACGCCACCGGCTACAAAGTGACCTTCCCTTTCTTCAAGCCGGAGACCATTGCGGTGAAAGACAACGATCTGCCCCTCTTCCAGCGCGTCTTCCACCCCCAGTATCGCGATCTGTTCTTCCTCGGCCTGCTCCAGCCTCTAGGGGCGATTATGCCTCTAGCCGAGGTCCAGAGCCAGTGGATCAGCAAATATCTCGTGGGGGAGTATGCGCTGCCCTCAGCGGATGAGATGGCGCGAAATATCCAGCAGGAGCGCGAGGCGATGCGCAAACGGTACGGCAATTCGCCACGTCACACGATGCAGGTGGATTTTGCGCCTTATGTGCGTGGTGTGCAAAAAGAAATGCAACGTGGCGCGAAACGACCAGGGGCCACACCACTGGTGCAACGCGACCCCCAGGCCATCGAGGTTGGAAGCTGAAAGAGGTGCATGATGACTGTCTTACATATCGGCGAGCAGACCCTCGAGTATACCGAACTCGACGAGGGTGAGGGCGAGACGCCGCTGATCTTTATTCATGGCATCCTGAGCAGCCAGTATACCTGGCTCGACTTCCCGCAACGTTTCAAACAGTATGGGCGCATTATCACTCTCAGCCTGCCCGGCCACTATCCCGCGTGCTTTCCCGCGGATATGCAGCAGGCGACGATTACCGATAGCTGGGTCGGCGAGACGATGGCTGCGGCTGTGCGCGAGATTACTGGCGGGAAACCAGCCATTCTGATCGGGCACAGCACCGGCGGTTACAGCGCCCTTGCCATTGCCTGGCGTGCGCCCGAACTCGTCAAATATGCCATTTCGCTGGCGGGCTTCTCACGCGGCATCTGGACCTCGGTTCTAGGTGTAGCACAACGTATGCAATATCTGGGGCCGCCCGGCGCGGGTCTCTTCAACGCGCAGATAACCCTGGGCACACGTAACGCAGCGTTTGTGGATGCAACGTGGAAAATGTGCTCGTATGAGAAAACGGCCTACGCGCAGGGAAGCGTGTACCAGGCCATGCGCCCAAAAATGATGGCGCACCTGAGCCATCTTGATGTCAGATCAATGCGCATGTGGTTTTACCAGATGCGCAAAGTTGCCGATTTGACGCCCCATCTGCCATCTATCAGCGCGCCCGTTCTGGCCGTGGCGGGCAAACAGGACAGCCTGGTGCCACCTGCTCAGGCGTCGGTTATCGCCAACAGTGTTCCCAATGGCACCTGCGTACTGCTAGACAAGATGAACCACGCCTTGTTCGTTGAGCAACCTGAACGAGTCTATACCTGTGTCAAAGAGTGGTTGGACGCGCAACTGGCGCATTGAGGCCTATGTAACTTGCCTTCCCCACCCCTTGTATGTAGCGCCGGCGCTCGCCTCCAGCGCGGGGCGGGTCGGACGCTACACGCAAGGGGGCAGCTACGACAGGTGCCGATTGATACAATGATTGCCAGTGCGAAACGGAGTGTCAGAGCTTATATTAGCTCAGCCCCACCTTTGGAACGCAGGGGGAGACGAAACCAGAAAGTTGAACCGGCACCGGGTGTACTCTGCACCCCGACCTCCCCTTGTTGGCCCTCGATAATGCTCTTGCTAATATATAAACCCAGCCCTAAACCTGCCTGCGAAAGGTGCGAACTGCTGCGGATTTCGATGCCGGGCGCGCGGTGAAATTGTTCCCAGATGCGCTCCTGCTCCTCTTCTGGCAAACCCGGTCCCTCGTCGCGCACGGTCAGATAGACCTGCTGCTCTTTACATCGCACCTTGACCAGGACGGGTCGAGCAGTCTCTGAATATTTCAACGCGTTAATCACGTAATTGGAGATGACCTGACTAACGCGATCAGCATCAGCTTCAAGGGGAAGCGCGGTCTCTTCGTCCATATCCAGGTTAATCGCGCGCCCTGGCCACATCTTTTGTTGCTCCTGGAGCGCCTCATGCACAATTTCGCGCAGATCGCAGGGGCCAGGAATCAGCTCAAGCTGGCCGGCCTGGGAGCGCGAGACATCCAGCAGGTCATCCACCAGACGGTTCAAGCGCCTGCTCTGCTGCTCGGTGGCCTCGTAGAGTCCTACTACGCGCTCGAAAGCTTGCATGCTATTCTTCAATTGACGGATCGCCAGTTGAGTATTGCCCTTGATGCTGGTCAGCGGCGTCTTCAGCTCGTGGCTAACCATGCCCAGAAACTCTTCCATACGCTGGTTCGCGGTGCGTAAAGCCATTTCGGTAGCCTGCGCCTCGGCGCGTTCGCGCAACAGGCGCTCGCGTTCAAACACCAGGGCCAGCAGTTGGGCAACAGCGCCCGCCAGCGCGACATCCTCCTGTGTATAAACATAGGCGGGATCTTCGGAGCCAAGCACCAGCAAACCGATCAATTGTTGGCCAACGTTCATCGGCGCCACCAGATTGGTCTGAGCATGAGAGAGATCATGCAACCAGGACTTGAACGGTTCGGTATGCATATGCAACAGGACAATCTCACCATCTCGTAAACGGGCGATCACCTGAGGCGCGGGGGTGTTGTGGATATTAAGTTGGAGTTTCTCCGCTTCTTCCCACCAGCGCGCCTCGCGCTCTGGGGAGAGTCCCACAATCGCCGCCGGTTGGAATAAGCCGGTTGTGGCATCTCCCAGAAAGATCCCGACCTTCGGGCAATCCAGCACCCGCCTGGTAAGCCTGGCCATACGCAGAGCGACTTTGCGGGACATATTGGCCGGATCATATTCTTCTAGCACACCCTCGTCAGCGCGGGCAATGAGGGCTTCGGCCATCGTCAACAGGGCGTCAAGTGCATCATGCGTGCGCTGCTCCAGGCTGCGCCGTTCGGTGACATCGTGGCAGATACAGAGAGCCGCGATCAACTCGCCATCTTTATTGTAGAACGGCGCGCCACTGACGCTAAGCTGCAATTCGCGTCCACTCAGATTGCGGATATGCACATCCATTGTGGAGCCGCCTTTAAAAACATCACCACGCAGAATACGCGCCTCCGGTGCTTCTTCATAGGAAAGTGGCTGGTCCTGTTCATCACGCATATCCAGCAACTCATGACGCTCTTCACTCGAACGGGCGAAAAAGGAGGCACGCGTCTGCTCAGTCAGGCCGATGATCTCCTGGAAAGCCGCGTTCGAGCGCACAATTGTACCATTGAGGTCAACGACAAACAACCCATCAGCCAGAGATTCAAAGATCGCCTCCATCTCAAGCGCTCTATTGGCGGCCTCGCGCTCGGATTGATGGAGAGCCGAGAGGTCACGTGTAATAGAGACCACACCGTCCACCCTGCCACGAATGCTGTGCAGAGGAGCAGCACTGATGGAGAGGAAGCGCTCGCGGCCTGTACTATCAACAAAACGAATCTCGGTGCTCTCTATCGTCTCGCCCTGTAACGCGTGGACGACGGGCAAATCCTTCAGGGTGATGGGCTCGCCTGCCAGGGAAAACGCTTCGCCCGCCTTCACCAGTTCCTCCAATGAACCGTTCTCCATGCCCGGACCAAAAATTCTGCTCTGGCTGCCAAGATCATTATGTTGAACCATCCTGCCGCGTTTATCGTAAATCGCCAGCACATCGGGTACCGTCTCAATGATCGCCTCCATACGAGCATGTTCTTTGCTCAACGAGTTGGCTAAACGTTCCGCGTAGCGGCGCGCGCGTTCAGTCTGGCTGGCGGCGACACTGATAGCCAGGCCAATCAGCACAAAAAGGAGCAATTGATATATATCTCTAGGGTCTTGTATAGCCCAGCTAAGCGAAGGCGGTAAAAACATATACTCAAAGAGGCACGTGCCCACCAGCGTAGAGAAGACGCTCGGTCCCACCCCCCAGTTCAGGGCCACCAGCGCAATCGCCAATACTTCCAGCGAGCCGGGAAAGACAAAGTTCTGCAAACCCTGACCCAGGTAAAACGTGGACAGAATCGCCAGAAATTGGAGGAGTAGCGCGATGGCATACCCAAAAACTGGATGGCGCAACCTGGCGGGCAACCACGAGGGCGTAAATGTGCTCGCCACAAACCAGTGGTGCAGACGCTGCCCAAAAGTGCGTTTCTGGGCGCGCAAACGCGGATCAGAATCCAGGAGCAGATCCTGGTCAACCTGATCTCGACGCCCCCTGTTCCGTTCTTGCTGGCCAGTACCGATGGGTAATTGTCCCTGCTGCTCAGCTGACGCTGCAGATAGTTTAGAGGTCGTTCTCATGCGTTTTTCGTATTCCACGCGCCGGGTTCCTTCGTGTACTTCGCTGGTGATCAGGATCACCACCTCAAAAAATGAGCACGAATGAGCGCTTCAAAAAGTTGCAGGAAACAGGTCGTAGCGGGGATCTATCTGACGCGCCCACATCCTCTATCAAGAAGCTCACCCGCTGGCCTCCACTTCAACCTTTCTGGAATCGCCTCATCCATACTCTATTTTACAACATCCAAAAGACACCTCAGCACCCGGTACTACTGAAACTACCGCCCTGCTGATATAATAAGGCTAAGAGTAACCCTGCCCGCGTCTGAAACAGGCGCTCAGCCATGTAAATGAGAGATAAAGGATTTCTGAAGGATGCCTCTGACGATTCAAAAACTGCAATCGCGTTTACACGAATTGCGCCAGGCCGCGCAAGACCCTGGTACACCTATTGCTCCCATTTTGATTGCTGCCGCCGATGGACCTATGACTCCTGCACCCGTAGCCAACGATGCGCGCTGGCAAAAACTCGAAACTGGCCAGATGTGGGGATATACACACAGTACCTGCTGGCTCCAGACGACGCTGGCCCCGCATATCTACACGCCGGATAGTACGCCCGTTTTACAGTTGCTCTGGCATCAGGGGTCGGATGATGGCCTGTTCCGTTATCTGGAAGCCACGGTTTTTCTGGATGATCAGGCAATTGGCGCGTTCGACTGGCGACATCGCCAACTGGCGCTGCCCGCGAGCAGTTCGGCGGCCCAGACCTGGCAACGTGGCCGTTCACATCACCTGACCATCCAGGTGTACACGCGCCAACCCATGCCGTTTGAAGGGCTGTTCATGCGCGTGCGTCACGAGCAGGTTTACCGTCTGTACGAAATGGCGCAAACACTGCTGGATGTCAGCCTGACGCTGGATGAGCACGAGCCGGTGCGCCATCGGCTCGTAACAGCGCTCAACGCAGCCTATAATCTGTTGGATCTGCGCGAGGGCTGGCAGAGCGAGCGTTTGCGCGCATCCGCAGATCAGGCGCTTCACGCGCTTGAGGAGAGCCTTGATGATCTACCGGAGCGCGGCGTGCGGCCCACCATCACGATCAGTGGACACGCGCATCTGGATGTTGCCTGGCTCTGGCCCTACTGGCGCACGCGGCAGAAAATTGCCCATACCGTGAGCAACGTCCTGAGCTTGATGGAGCGTTTTCCCGACTATCACTACAGCCAGAGCCAGCCACAACTGCTGCAATGGCTGAAAGAGGATCTGCCAGAAGTCTATGCGCGTGTCAAAGAACGGGCCTCCGAGGGACGTTTTGAGCCGGTTGGCGCGATGTGGGTCGAGGCCGACTGCAATCTGACCTCAGGCGAATCGCTGGTGCGCCAGATAATGCACGGCACGCGTTTCACACGCGAAGAGTTTGGGCTGACGCCGCGCATTATCTGGTTGCCCGATGTTTTTGGCTATTGCGCTGCTTTACCGCAGATTATGCGCAGTTGCAATATTCCCTGCTTTATGACCACCAAGATTAGCTGGAACCAGTTCAACCGTCTACCCGTCGATACGTTCCGCTGGCGCGGCATCGATGGTAGCGAGGTGCTGACGCATTTTATTACCGCGCCCAGCGAGGATGTGCGATCCACGTCCTACACCTATAACGGTCCGCTGCAGCCCTCCGACATGCTCGGCACATGGCGCGACTACCAGCAGCAAGCCATCAACGATCAATTTCTCTATCTGGGCGGCTGGGGTGATGGCGGCGGCGGCCCCGCAGAGGATCAGTTGGAACGCGCACAGATCATGGCCGATCTGCCTGCCTTCCCCAAAGTGCGTATGGGGCGCGTGGACGCCTATTTTGACGACCTCTATCAGCGCCTCTGGGAGCACCCACGCCTGCCAACCTGGGTGGGTGAACTCTACCTGGAATACCATCGCGGCACCTACACCTCCCAGGCGCGCACCAAGCAGGCCAATCGCCGCATGGAGCTGCTCTATCGCGATGTCGAGCTGCTCAACGCCTGGGCCAGCCTCTACGGGATGTCCTCGCGCCAGGAGATGCTGAATGCGGGCTGGAAGCTGATTATGCTCAATCAATTCCACGATGTGCTTCCCGGCTCCTCTATTCACGAGGTCTACGAGGATGTCGCGCGCATCTATGGCGAGGTTCAGGCGCTGGCCGAGCCGTTACGCGCCGAGATGCTCACGCTCCTGAGCGCGCGTCTGGGCGCGCAAGCCAACGGGCGCCCCGCATTGCTACTGTTCAATACGCTGCCCTGGGAGCGCCGAGAGCCGCTGCAACTGCCCGGTGACTATAGCAGCCTGCTCTCACATGCTCAGCTCACCAGCGATTGGGAGGGCCAGCCGCTCACCCTGCTGGCCGACCAGAATATCCCCGCTTGCGGCGCACTCCTGATCGGTCCGGCACACACTATACCGCCCACAAGCGAGGATACCTCGCTCAAAGTCACCACTGAGCCGCGAGTGACGCTCTATAATGTACTTTATGAACTGGAACTGGATGAGCGGGGCGAGATCAGCCGCCTCTACGACAACGAGGCGCGGCGTGAGATCATCGCGTCTGGCGTCACAGCCAACCAGTTGATCGCCTACGAGGATCGCCCGCTCAACTTCGACGCCTGGGATATCGACCTCTACTACGAGGAGAAGCCCTATCCTGTGCGAGAGAACGTACAGATCCGCGTCATCGAGGAAGGTCCGGTACGCGCGACGGTTGAGGTTGAGCGACATTTCCTCACTTCGCGCATCACCCAGCGCATCTCGCTCTGGCGCGACTCGCGGCGCATCGACTTCGCGACAGAGATCGATTGGCATGAGCACCAGATCTTGCTCAAGGTGGCCTTTCCTGTTGCCATCAACGCCACCCGCGCCACCTATGAGATCCAGTTTGGTAGCATCGAGCGTCCGACGCATCGCAACACCTCGTGGGACATGGCGCGCTTCGAGGTCTGCGCCCAACGTTGGGCAGATCTAAGCGAGGGCGGCTATGGCGTGAGCCTGCTCAACGACAGTAAGTACGGCTACGATATTCACGACAACGTGATGCGCCTGACCCTGCTCAAGTCCGCCATCTCGCCCGACCCTGCTGCGGACCAGGGTTTGCACCATTTCACCTATAGTCTGCTGCCGCACCAGGGTGATTGGCGTGACGCGCAAACCGTGCGCCGCGCCTACGAACTGAACGTGCCAGCACTGGTCGCGCCCGCTTACCTGCTAGAGCAGCAGAGCGAGCCGCTGGCCAGTTCGTTCGTCAGCACCGACTGTACGCACGTGGTCATCGATACCATCAAGCCAGCCGAGGATGGGCAGGGCCTGATCGTGCGCCTCTACGAAGCGCATAACCAGCGCGGCAATGGCACCCTGACCTTCGCCACGCCCCTGCTCTCCGCCGAGGAGTGCAACCTGCTCGAAGAGCCGCTCGGCGAGGTGCAGTATCAGGGTAACACCCTGAGATTCCAGGTCAGGCCGTTCGAGATCAAAACGTTTCGTGTCAGGTTAACTGCTCACTAGAAAGTATAAAGCCTTAAAAAACTTCTTTCACTTCATTGTATCGCAATTTGATAGGTGAAATTCCCCATTGCAGCTTGAATCATCATATTTACAACGAATCTCCCGATAAATCGCGATCATCTGTTGCGCGATGAGCGAAACTTCCAGGTGCGCGATATCGGCGCGGCCTGTGGTTGGTTCACAGTGCTGGAAGGCGCGCAACAGGCCCAGCGCGAAGGCTGCGGGATCAGGCGGGCAAATGCTGCACCCGCGTGTGGACCAGATGACGTCGCTGACATCACCGACGTTTGTAGCCACCACTGGCACGTTGCAGGCCATCGCCTCTTTGACGATGTTGGGAGACCCCTCCGCGTGCGAGGGAAGGATGACGGCGTTGCAGGCGTTGATATAGTCCACCAGTTGCGTCTGGGGCAGGCCATGAGCGATAACCAGTTGTGCCTGGAGGCCCTGCTGCGTCAGGCACTCAACAGAGGCGTAGGCCAGTTGCACATTTTTGACGGGAATTGCCGGATTGTTGCCGAAAAGCACATAATAGCCATCCTGCTTCCAACCCAGTTTCTCGCGCACCTGCGTCCGTTCCTGGGGGCGAAACAGCGTGAAATCGACACCATCGGGGAGCACCTGGACCGTCGGATGGTGCGCTGCGGCCTGCATCTCCTCTGATTTCACAAGAGCCGCGTCCACGTGGCGACAGAGCCAGACCCCCCGCGCCGGCTGCGCCCCGACCAACCCCCCCCCCCGCCCCGCGCCCCCCCCCCCCCCCCCCCCCCCCCCGCGGGCTCGGCCCCCACGCGTAGTCACCGTCCCCAGCAGATCGTCACCCAGAAACGCCGCCACTACCGGAACCCTCCATTGCAAGCGCGCAAAGAGGCACCACTGGCCATAATGTCCATGCGCAATATCAACACGACCTTTGCGCGTTTTCCACCACACCTGAAAGATGGCTATAAGATAGCGCCACAAAACCGGGCCGGGAGATGGATGGATGATCTCTACTTCAACACCTTCAGCCCTGAGCGCCTCAACGAGCGTCTGAATAAAAGTGCCCGCGTGTGGCCGCTCCTCGGTGGGGTAGACGCCGGTAACCATCAGCACGCGTAGAGGCCGATCTCGCTCTCGCTCTCGTCGCTTTTCCATCTTTTCCCCTTTCCACAAGATCTTTCAATTTCTAATTATGCATACATGACTTTAAAGCGCGTATTCCTGCTCCAACTCCTCTGCATGTATATACGGCGAGACCAGGTTGGGTGGGTCGATAAACACGCGCAGCCAGATCTCCAGGCTGGCCAGGGTGAACAGTTGCGCCTGATAATTGCTGCGCCCGTCCAGGTGAGCGCGCAAGAGATGTTCGACAACTGCTGCATTGAAGAGGTTGCGACTGCGCGCCCGCTCGGAGAGCAGGAGATTGCTCAGAAATGATCGCTGGCCCTGGCGAAACCAGGTTCCCGTCGGCACATTAAAACCCATCTTCCGGCGAGTAAGAATGGGCCGGGGCAGAAAATCCGCAAAGGCCTGTTTGAGTATCCATTTAGTCTGCCAGCCCCGGACCTTGAGCTGCGAGGGAATCTTTGCCGCGTAGGTGATCAGGTGCTCGTCCAGGAAAGGCATGCGGGCCTCCAGCGAGGCTGCCATGCTCATTTTATCACCTTTCATCAAGAGGTTATCGGGTAGCCACATTTTGGTATCCAGGTAGAGCATCCGCG
>CAXUEY010000064.1:0-204 GCA_964250225.1 uncultured Ktedonobacteraceae bacterium
TTCTCTCCCAAAACGTTGACACGGATCATACAGGGATCTTACAAATCCCTGAGGGTTGAAATTAGGGTAGTGCGCCGCTGGCGTTTGTCTCTTTTCATTCTACAGAGTCGCGAGAAATCCCAGGTGAGAAGGTTGATAGCCAAAACAGGGGGAAGGAACGGGGGGGGGAAGGGAGAAACCGGGCAGGGGGGGGGGGGGGGGGGG
>CAXUEY010000064.1:214-21594 GCA_964250225.1 uncultured Ktedonobacteraceae bacterium
CCGGGGTTCTCTACGGCGCACTGCCCGTAAAACCCGTTACGGCCCGCGTTCCTTCCCTTGCTGCTGCAAAAAAGAGGCAGCATTTTTAATGAGGAAAAATGATCCCCTGTTGATTCAGCAAAAAGACGACAATAGCGGCGATGAGTAGGAGCAGGCCGAAGAGGATCAGGAGGAGCGCGCCATTTTTTCCTTTGCGACTGGAAGCCAGCAATTGAGCTACGACAGCCGATTGGCCGCCCTGGTACTGGGACTGGCCGGGGGCATTGTACCCATAACCCCCCATGTTCGTCATCGATGGGTAGCCAGCGTTGGGGTAGACCTGCTGCGGTTGCTGATAGGCTGGCGAGTTCATGACCGTTGTGGCCTCTTCATTGTCATAACCTGGGCCACTGGAGGGCCGTAGCACCAGCGGACCTGCCGGTTGCTGGGGAGTTGGTCGGCCTGGCGGCTGGTTTCCGTCGCGCGACGTGGGCGAGCGGGAAACGTCCTGCACCACCTGCGACCTCTCAGTCGGGTTATAGGCTGCCGGTTCCTGGACGGCGGGATCGATATCAGTCTCGGCTCCACAGCGCGGGCAAACTTTGTCGCCCGGCGCCAGTTGGTAGCCACAATGTCCACAGAAAACCATACATATGCTCCTCTCAGGATGTGCATCAGGCGCAGATAAGCTGCACCTGTTTGTTCTCTTGCTTGTTACGAATCCGATAGCGCGCTAGTAGACATAGAGTATGAATCTTAAACGTTTGAGATGATATAAAAGATCAGCGTTTTCTCTTTCTGTGGAGAAAGTCGGTGAGCAGCGCGTTGAGCTGATTTTCTGTGAGCATAATATCACCCAAATATGTGCAAAAGCTGGCGTTGCTCGGTTGTTAGCGCCAAAAGCTGGTTGCGTGGTATGGGAAAGATCTCGGCGTGCTCCCAGAGCTGGTGAATGACGCTGGTATGCGAACCGATCTGCACACCGCGTTCGCGCACGGCTGCCAGTAACTGGTGTCCGTCAAAAAGATAGACCGAGGTGATGATCCAGGGATTGACCAGGGCGCGCGCGGTGCTCGATTCCTGTTTGGGACCGGACAGAACCAGATAGTAATCTGGCGAACGGTCGCTATGGATGTTCATCACGCCCTCGCGCCGGGGATACCACTGCACATCGACGGTCTTACCTGCCAGGGGCGCGCTGGCGAAGATGCCAGTGAATTCGCGATGCTGGGCCGAGGGAATCAGCGTGATGCCGAAAATGGTGGCCGCGATACAATCGCCTACCGTATCCAGGTTCACAGCACTGCCCAGCAAGTTAGCGATATTGCTCTCGACCGTGTTCCTGGCGTGCAAGAGTTCCGCCAGGCGAGGCAGATTCGACATAGCTCACTCCTCTTTAGAACAATCTTCTTCCGCCGCTGACCGAGATCATCTGACCACTGACCCAGCGTGCCTGGTGTGAGGCGAGAAAGACGATCACGTCGGCGATATCTTCCGGCTGGCCAGTGCGACCTAGCGGTGTGTCGGTGGCGATGATTGCCTCCAGTTCGGGCGCGACCCAGCCGGTCTGGATGGGTCCAGGTGAGATAATGTTCACAGTGATGCCGTAGCGACCTAGCTCTAGAGCGGCGGCGCGGCTGTAGGACTCCAGCGCGGCTTTGCTGGCGCCGTAAGAGATCTCGCCGATGAAGCCGGGTGCGCCATCGGTGCTAATGTTGATGATGCGGCCCCAGCGTTTGTTCTGCTGCACGCGGCGACGGGCAAACTCGGCCATCATCAACGCCACTGCCCGGCTGTTCACAGCAAAGTGACGATCATGTCTTTCGAGCGTGATGGTAGCTGTGGGGAAGCCGTCTGGCGCCACGCTTTCTGCTGCTTGTGTGAGCGGCAGGAACGTATCCTGTTCGCAGCAATCGGCGTTGTTGACCAGGATATCGACCGGACCAAACAACTCTTCGGCCCGCTCGAAGAGCAAGGAGATTGTCGCGGGATCGGAGAGATCGGCTTCAATGGCCTCGGCGCGTCCACCTGCCTGGCGGATCGCTGCCACCACTTCATCGGCGCCCCTGGTTCTCCTGGTGTTATAAAAATCGATACCGGGCGTCGCGTTTGTGGCGTCGGTGCCTGCCGGGGCAGGAATGCGCAGGTAGTTGATCAGCACTGCTACCCCTTCAGCAGCCAGGGCGCTGGCAGTTGCGGCGCCGATCCCGTGGTTCGCGCCCGTGACAATAGCGACTTTGCCGTATAAGCTCGTTTCAACCATGCTAGCGTGTATCCTATTCTCTCTATTGTGTTTGCAAATATTTGCGTAAACGTGTACACAGCGCTTCGATTTCAGGCAAACCGCCATGCGGGGCCGCGGGCCATTCAGCCACCTGCGTGCCCCAATACTCGCGAGGCGCGCCAGGATAGCGGGCTACGATATGGATATGCAAGTGTGGAACACCATGTCCAAAGAGAAACTGGTAGACATGCTCCGCTCCCTCACTTGCTTTCAGGGCACGCGCCAGACGCGAAGCGATCAGGCCAAAGGCGCGTGCTTCTTCCTCAGTCTGTTCGGCCAGGCCAGGGATGTGGCGTTTATTCTCGATCAACAGGTAGCCCAGGTAGGTGTTGTTGGGGTCGCCTTCCAGGTTCTGGACATGGCAGACAGCTAGCAGATTATCTTCGTAGATCAGGCCACCAGGGATGGGCAGTTCGCCGCGATGCTTTTTACAGATAAAGCACTGCTGCGTCTCGTCGTGGATCGTCATGGATATAGCGCGCTCCTTCTGTCAGTTGCTCGCTCACAGTCTACCATACAGATGAACGGTCTGCTAGCGGGTAGCTGGCCATCCGCGACGATGGGTACACGTCCTTGTAAAAATTCGCCCGAAGTGCTATCCTCAAGTACATCTGATCTATGTACATTATTTTTATCGGGGCGATGTATGGAACGGGAGAATGTCGGCAAAGCTCCGCAGCGTGGTGTGTTGTTGCGGCGCGCTCACGAGCTGCTGGAGCACACGGGGCAATCTGTGACGGAAGAGCTGCTGCTGGAGCATTTATTTGGCGTGACCGAGACGGGGCAGAGTCGCGTGGTCTGGTTGACCCTGTTGCGTCAGATGCTCGCCAGTTCGTCGCTGTTTGAGGAGAGCGAGCCGCACACCTGGGCGCTGACCGCCTGGAGCTACACTCAGCGCTCACTGGACGAGATTGAGTTTGTGATCGTGGACACCGAGACCACCGGACTGCGCCCCGGCTCGCATCGCGTCATCGAGGTTGCGGGCGTGCGGATACGCGGCGGCGAGGTGCTTGACGCGTATCAAAGCCTGCTCAATCCCGGTGTGCGCATTCCTACATTTATTGCCCAATTTACCGGTATCTCACAGGATATGCTCGTTACCGCTCCAAAGTCACACGAGGCGCTGCCTGAATTTCTGCGTTTTATTGAGGGCGCGATCCTGGTGGGCCATAACGTGGGCTTTGATATTGGCTTTCTGAGTTACGAGGCGCAACTACTGGGCCAGAGCTTCCCAATTGATGGCCTGGATACCATTCCCCTGGCCCGGCGCTTCCTGCCCGGTCTCAGGCGTTTCAAGCTCGATAGCCTGGCCGCGCACCTCAAGATCCCGACCTCTGACCGGCACCGCGCACTGGGCGATGCGAAGGTCACAGCCGCGGCCTTTCTCAAGCTGCTCGAACTGGCGAGTAAGCAGGGGATTGCGACGCTGGGTCAGTTGCGGCGGCGTTTGCAATTGCCCGTCGCGTGGAGCGGCGATATCACCCAGTCCACAACGGTTAAACAACTGGAATTGTTGCGTTCCGATGGCAAGGTTGCAACGGCCAGCGTGACCACACGCCCAACGGGGACGCTCTTCCTCAATCCTGCCTGGCGGCGCGATTTTCCCGCCCAGCCCGGTGTGTATTTGATGAAGGATAGCAACGGTCAGGTGATCTACGTTGGTAAAGCCAAATGCTTGAAGGACCGCCTGGCTTCGTACTACAATCAGCCGCTGGGGTATACGCGCAAGATGGATGGGTTGCTGCAAAACGTCAAAGAGATTGAGACGCGCGTGCTTGGTTCCGAGCTGGAGGCACTGCTGGTGGAGTCGCAGCTTATCAAGCAGTTGCAGCCCGCGTATAATGTGCAATTGCGCAACTACGAACTCTATCCCTTTATCAAGATCGACGTGCAACACGCTTTTCCACGCGTCTACGCCACACGTGAAGTGGCCGCCGATGGTGCGCGCTACTTTGGACCGTTCCGCAGCAGGCGCCTGGTGGACCTGACTATCGAACTGGTGCAGAAGGTCTTCCCCATCCGTACCTGCACGCGCAGTTTGCCGCCGCAGGCAAAACCCTCCGAA
The DNA here is from genome assembly GCA_964250225.1 of uncultured Ktedonobacteraceae bacterium. Taxonomy (GTDB): domain Bacteria; phylum Chloroflexota; class Ktedonobacteria; order Ktedonobacterales; family Ktedonobacteraceae; genus Paraktedonobacter. Next base: position 4,543 of record CAXUEY010000064.1, read on the forward strand.
CCCTGCCTGCGCCTGCATCTCAATCGTTGCTCCGCGCCCTGTCGCGGCGATGCTGATCCAGAGGCATACCGTCAGGTCATCGCTGAGGTCTGTGCCTTTCTGGGGGGCGGGCGTGAGGATCTGCTGGATCGTTTGCGCCGTCAGATGTTTGAAGCCTCACAGCAGTTGAATTATGAACGCGCCGCCTGGTTGCGCGATACCATCCGCAGCGTTGATGAGATCCTGATCGGCCAGCAATTAATCACCGGTGCCGTCGAGTCCAACAACCTGCTGATTGTCTACCCCTCTGCGCGCGCGAATTGCAACGAGGTGTATCTGATCCGTCATGGGCGCCTGATTGAGCAGCGCTGTGTTGAGCACGCGCCGGCACATATGAAGCAAGCCGTAGGTGAGTTGTTGCGCGTGGCTCTGGGATTGGGTGAGCCACCCGGCATTGTCGGGCAGGCCGAAGTCGATCAGATCAACATCATCAGCCGCTGGATACACCATCACAGTGATGACCGCGCCTTCTTCCCCGTCCAATTCGCTCTGGCTGATCCCGCTGAGGCGCACCTGCTGGCCCAGCGCGTCTGGGTCGAGGCCGAGGCCACGCGTAATTTGTTGGTCACGCAGGCTCAGCTCACTGAGGGATAAGCGCAAAATTTTGGTCACTAAGGCTGAGAGAAATCTTATAACATGCAGAAACACGTTTTTACGCGAATGTGTCGGTTGTGAGCAATTGGTGCAGCGCCTGTATATTTGTGATGATACGTTTACACTCCCCCTCCATAAACTGCCACTGCTCGCGCGTTGTGGCCTGTACCGATTTTTTGTTTTTGCAGGCGCTTTTGATCTGTTGGAGCATTGCTTGCAGATCTGGCAGCGGGGAAGCTGGCCGCCTGGCGCGTATGCCTGTGGCCAGAGCGGTAAGGATCTGGTCCACTGTCGCGCTGAACTGAGCTATTTCAGGCAGGCTATCGTGATAGGGATGATCGAGCAGATAGGCTTCAAGAGCGAGCACACTTCTGGCGATATTGTCAGCCGCGCCCAATACGTTCTCTGCCAGATCAAGTTTGACGCGATGTGGCTCCAGCTCTTGCTGGGCGCGCTGGACCGAGGCGAGCGCGTTTGAGCGGGCCAGACGCGAATCTATCTGCCGTTTGCCAAACAGATTGCTCTGCACGCTGGCGGGTACCGTGTAGTCCTGGAACACAGCGTTCAGGAAATGACCCAGCATTTCAAGGCGTTGCGCAATATATTCCGGCACCTGGGATACTTCCCATGTGGGCCAGAGGGCATAGACCAGCAGGGCCAGCAGCCCGCCGAGTGTGGTATCGATGGCCCGGCTGGTCGCCGTTGCCAGCGTTGGGGCGCGGGTAAATGCAAGCAGAACAACCACTGACATGGTTGTGATGGCTGAAAAGATGGTGTAGTTGGCAAAGAGTGTGGCACACATCAGGTAGGAGGCGAGGATCATCAATAGCACCAGCAGGGAGTTGGAGGATGGGAGGAAGACCAGGAGCAGGGTTGTGAGAACTGCGCCCAGGATTGTACCCAACATCCGCGCGATGCCACGGGTAAAAGTGGTGATAAAGTCCGAGCGCAGCACCAGAGCTACGGTCATAGGAATCCAGTAGCCGCGCTGCACGGGCAGGTGAAGTATCTGGTAGAGCACCATGCCCAGCGCCAGCGTTCCCCCCAGGCGTAACGCGTGGCGGAACGCGCTTGAGCGCGGCGTCAGGTTCGCGCGCAGATTGGACCAGGCGTCTTCCAGGTGCAGATGTGGCGGGCGAGGATAAGGAAAACGCAGATGAACCGGCCACGATTGGCGAACCTGCCTCCACATCATCGCCAGTCGCCGCGCGATATGCAGTTCGCCACGCAACGCTATACAATAGGGCAAGATGCGTTGATATGCCGGCGTTTCATGGGAAACCTTTGCCATATGGCTCACCTCGGCCAGCGCTTTTTTAAGCGTTTGAGCAGCTCTGGAATGGTTGGATGCGGCAAGAGGTACGCCATTTTTTAACGCGTGTGCAATATCCTGCAACTCTTCCCCGCTTGCACGCAGAATTTGCTCCAGGTAGTCGCCCACGCTGTTTTTCTCTAATGCCGTTTCTTTTTCTTGTATATGCTGGTATTCGCTCAACAGAACCGAGAGGGTCAGACGTAGGTGTTCTGCCTCCTCAAGCAGGCGCGCGAACATGCGCCCTCTGGTGGTTCTGGAGTTGTTGCTTAACAGCGTTGTGTGGCCTGTCTGGAGCGCGTCAGTGACGAGTAAGACTCCCTGTTCATTCAAAGAGCTGGTAGCATACTCGGCCAATTTTTGATAGATCGTAGCCAGGGCCGCGCGCTCCGGCGCCGTATTGGTCCAGGGAGACGGGAGAAGTGCCAGGAGAGTTTGCAGCAGCGCGCCACTACCGACCAGGCCGGCAGTGAGCAGGGCATGGGAGGGATCAAGTCCCAGGTGTGCATAGATGATCAGCGCGACACATGACTGCACGCCGACCACCTGTGCTACCTGGCTGGTCGAAGCCAGCAGTCCGGCAACGAACCCCCACAGACCAATGGCCACGACGGGCAGCCAGCCCAGATTGCCCGTCAGCCCGCCCACCAGCGTTGAGAGGGTCACAAACAGGCTGGCCATCAGCATCGCCCGCCCACGAGCACGAGCCGGGTCTTTTAAACCTACCGCGCTCAGCATCAGCGCGCCAGAAGCAACGGCCACGCTAGTGATGGTCAGTCCCGTTGCCACTCCAAGCACCAGAGGTAGAGCGATCCCAAACGTGGCGCGAATGGCTTGAAAGGCGGTAATACTGGCACGATCAACCCATAAGACCTGCTGCCAGGACGTTTTCAGCGCCCAGAACCACGCGCCCACGGCCTTTTTGATTGACCCCTGCTCTAGCCTGTTGTCTGCCTCGTTATTCTCTCTATCCTCTGGCATATCCCCTCTCATCACCCTGTTTTCACATGCAAAAGTCGGTCCTTTTCAGGATATGCTAATGCGCAAAGTAGGATTCTTCCATTTGGAGGAAATTTGCTCATCTTTTCTATACTGAGAAGGAAAGGAAAATTTTCTTACTAGAGCTTTCAAAATGTAAGTAGAAAGGAAGCGATCTTGATGCAGAAAGGTTCCACGCCGATCAAGGTGAACGTTGACAATTTCATCTCTATTGAAACGGCCAATCAATTTGCTCGCTACCTTCAACTGGCTGGCGGCCAGATGAACACCTGGTATCACTTCCGTCGACCTGTTGACATTACTCAGCAACCGACGATTCGGATGAACCAGGATACGCTCTATAGTGGCGCTCTCGTGGATATCAGTCAAAAAGCGACACTCGCCATGCCACACACGGGTGGACGGTACCAGTCGGTCATGGTTATTAATGCAGAGGGCTATATTAACCGCGTCTATGATCAGCCTGGAACCTACCCTCTCACCATCCAGGAATTCGAGACTCCCTTTGTTCTTCTCGGTGCTCGTACAATCCTAAGCACAACTGCTCTTCAGGACATCAAGAAAGCGAATGCCCTACAAGATGGACTAGCAATTGTGGCCCAGTCCTTCACTATCCGCTTTGGCGGAGACCCATCCCTGCCAAACATGCTCCCCATTATGGACGACTGGAACTATATGGTTCGCTATTATGGTCCCCAGAAATCTGTCCTGAATGGTTCGTTTCGTTTTCCCAAGCTCAAAGAGAAGGCGTAAAAGCTAGCTTCTTCAGAGAAACAGGAAGCGTTGGGGTTGGTGCAAGACCCCCGCTACTTTAGCACGGCGTGATTCAGTCTGCCATTTGCAGCAATGTTAGCTTGAGTTGCTCCTCAATAAGCGAACGATCAAAATCGGTGGATGCCTCCGCAAGCGCCGGAGTAGCAATAGCATGCGCCAGAGTTTTTAGAAAGAAGAGTGCGCGCTGTTGCTCGACGCTGGCAATCTCGGCAATGCGCTCCAGAGCGCGCAGAAGCCTGGTGACGACCCGCGCATCCTGCGAGGCATAGCGACCTATTTGAAGCAGCATTTGCGCGTATTCCTGGAATGAGCGGCATTCGACTACAAGCGCGCCTGAGTAGGTAGAGTAGAGAGGCGTAAAGGCTTGATGACGCACGATGTTTTCTAGCAAGACGCGCAGATAATCGATGCAGAGCACAGCGGTCGTTGGGTCGTTAACCGCAGGCGAGAGCGCGCGCAACGCGATATCTGTCAATTGGCGCACGCCAAAGCCAGCATCCTGCCAGATATCTCGTTCATTGGCAATACTCAGGCAGGCGTGAAGTTGCTTCTCAATCAGCGAACGGGCGGGTTCTTCCAGATTCCATACATCTGCAATAATCGTCTGGGTGGTCACGAAGCGGCCAGGGTAGGCTTTGAGGTGCAGGTGAAGTTGATGGCGGGTGACGACCTTTTTGAGACCTCCAACCGCGATGGTTTGTACATACCCTGGTCGTTGGGCATACAACGAGAGAGGACGGCTCTCTGTGCTCCATTGCTGAATGAGCCTCTCCCCATCAACAGTCAGATCCCGCTCCGCCAGAATGTCAGGATATGGGCGCTGAAGTGTATGCAACGTTTGCCAGGTAATGCGGGCTGCAATATTGGCAATCTGGATAGAATGGACGGTATGGCTAATAAAAAGCAGTAAGAATAACAGCCCGGCAAATAAGAGAAAGGCGGCGAGGCTGACTCCGAGAAAGGGGACAAATTCGCGGTGCGTCGGGGTTGCATTGCGTACATCAATCATAATGATCTGGCAATACGCAAAAATGCCCAGCAGAGCACCCGTGGTGACTTGATTGATTCGGTCGCTGAGCAGACCACGCAGGGCCCGTGGCGTAAACTGGCTAGAAATCAGCTGGAGCGTCACCAGCGTGATGGAGAAGATCAGGGCGGTAATAGAGATCAGCACTCCTGAAGCAGTTGCAAGGACACTGCGTACGGCGTCTGGACTATCAAAAATAGGCGAGAATGCGTCGGGATAGAGAGCGTGATGATCGATAAAGAGGCAGAGGAACGCCAGAGCGGGTCCGAGGAGAAAGACCAGGCCCGGAATGAGCCAGAAGCCGCTGAGCAGATCGCGCCAGTGGTGGCGTAGCGTGAGAGGGAGCATGGGCTTTTTCTCTTTCTGTTACTCTGTAGCCAGTGGTGGCTGAGGCCGCAGGCGCGCGAAAAGAGCAAGGACAAGCGAATGCTGCTGGGCTTCACGCGTGGGAAGCAGAGGGATATTCACGGTGAGCAGAAAACTGATAATGATCGCGATGGCTATGATAGGTGCCAATCCTGGTTGAATGAGTGCGCTCACGATGAGCGCCATGCTCACAGGAATCTTCATGATGCTCACCGCCAACGCAGAAAGCACGCAGAGCATGCAGACTGCCAGCGGGATGGCCGGAAAAAGGAGGTAAATGGCCATGCCGATAGCTCCGCCAGCAAAGAACGCGGGGAAAATGCGTCCCCCCACAAAACCAGCGTTGATACAGAGGCAGGTGGCGATAATTTTCATCAGCCCCAATAGCAGGAGCGAGAAAAACCCCATGCGGAGTCCTGTTTTCAACAGGGTTTCTAGTTGCTGCTCACCAGAGAACAGGGTCAGGGGAAAGTGCATGGCGATGAGGCCAAAGACCACGCCGCCGATTACTCCTCTAATCACCGTATGGTGCTCCAGGGGGCGCATAAGATAGTGCAGTTCTCGAAACAGATAAATAAACACAAGGCCTGCCAGTGCGCCAACGATGCCCAGAGGAATAGCATAGAGCAGATATACGAAATGGAATCCAGGATAGGGAGGAAAAGTGTATTCACCTCCCAACGTACCCCCAGCAAGAAAGATAAAAAGACTATAGGTCATGATGCTCGCTATGATACCTGGAAAAATCAAGAGATAAAAGCGAAGATCCTGGGTATGAGGAAGCTCCATTGCTAAAAATGCGCTGCCAAAGGGCGAATCAAAAAATGCGCCAAAGACCGCGCTCAGCGCTGTCAACGTCAGTGCGCGTGCTTGCTCGGCGGATCGCCTGAAGCGAACGGCCAGAAAAGAGCCGATGCCTGCCGCAAGATCGATGAAGGACGCCTCTGGTCCGACACTTGCTCCAACAGCAAGCGAGAAAAAAGCGGTGATGAGCGTGCCAGGAACTTTGCGAAAATCGATGTGCCCCTCTTGTCGTATCTCCTGCAACAGATGAACTTCTCCGCGCGCGCGAAAAAACGCGGTACAGAGACCAACAAGCAGACCTCCTATACTCGTGACGCCAAAAATAAACCAGGGGTTTTCCGTGGCGCGCGTGATATTTAAAAGACCAGCAAGTGTCGTCCATAGCGCGATGGTTCCAAAACGCACACAGGTAAGAAAGGCGAACGCTGCTAGCCCAACAATCAGTCCTATGGGGATTGCCAGCAGCAGCAACTGATAAAAGCTCTTTTGTCGGAAGATACGCTCAGGGTCCATCGGTTTTTTCCTCTCGTATCAGACACAGATTGGTTCAATCACAGGGAGAGAGCCAATCTGTGCCTCGCCCATTGAGCGTTCGCACTCTCATGCAAGAGAGCAAAAACTCACGGGTCTACTAGTCACGAGCATACATTGCTTGAAGCTCTTTTTCCAGATTGCGGAACTTCACCTCGCTCACATCCACAATCACTTGCTTAATGGTGCCCCCACTGAAAGGAAAGGGCGACTCATAATCGCTGGATACGGGCTGGCCGCTATCACGCCCAATGTTCAATCCTTCGCCCCCAAGCGTGAATTTGCCGGGCTGCGTCTTGATCTTCTGTTCCGCGACATTCTGGTCGTTGATATAGAGGGCAGCCAACCCTACTGGATTCTCTCCGACCATGCCTTCCATACGGAAGCGGGCACCCAGGATACACCGACCTGTCGGAACCTCAATGCTTGAGACAAGCTTTTGTTCCGTCTCTCCAAGCCAGTTGTAGATGTAATGCAGTTTCCGATCTTTGATATAGAGCGTGTGACCACCAAAGCGTCCACCATGCGAGAAGAGAACTCCCTGCGCGTCTGGTGAGTCAAGCGTCACTTCAGCCGCAATATTGTAGGAGCGCCCACGCACACTTACCGCCACTGCTTCAGGCACCTCTGAACAGTTGGGATAATACACATAGCGATCACGAGGAGGCGCTATTTGTGGGCGAGCCATCGTGAGAACATCGACCGCTGGACGATCCTCCAGCGGCAAACCGTTGTACTTGCCTGCTTCAACAAACCAGAGTTCTTTGAGTTCTTCCAGCTTCTCAGGATACTTGTCGGCCACATTCTGGCATTGGTTGCGATCTTCCTCTAAATTGAACAGCTCCCAGCGATCCTGTGTGAAATGGCCCCAGTTGGAAGGGCAGGGAGGATGGATGGTGCTTGCATGCCAGCCATCGTGCCAGATGCCTCGCGTCCCAAGCATACAATAGAACTGGGTTAATCGAGGGGGAGCCGCTTTAGGGTCATCGAAAGTCGCCCGAAAACTCGCACCCTCAAGCGGACGTTGCGTATATCCTTTCAGCGCTTCAGGAGGGGTAATCCCCAGGCAGTCATAGAGCGTCGGCACGATGTCGATGGCATGAATGTACTGGTGGCGAATCTCTCCACGCGCTTTGATCCCTTTTGGCCAGCAAATGATAAAGGGGTCAGCCGTCCCGCCCTCGTAGTTGGAATAGCGCTTGTAGTATTTAAAAGGCGTACAGAAACCTAGCGCCCAGCCATTCGGGTAGTGATTATAGGTCAATTCGCTTCCCAACACCTCCAGATACTTCATGTTCTCTTCCAGGCTATCGGGTACCCCGTTAAAAAACTTATTCTCATTCACCGAACCACGGGGGCCGCCTTCGCCACTGGCACCGTTATCGGAGAGGACCACAATAATCGTATTTTCACGTTGCCCTGATTCTTCCAGGTAGTCCAGCAAACGCCCAATCTGCTGATCGGTGTAACTGGTAAATCCCGCGTAAACCTCCGCCATGCGGCAGAAGAGGCGTTTTTCGTCTTCTGAGAGAGAATCCCAGGGTGGCACAATATCGTTTTCCGTCCAGGGCTTGCCATCCGCGCTTCTGACATCGGCATATGGGTTGAGCGGGGGCAACTCTATGGTTTGTGGCACCAGCCCCATGCGCTTCTGGTTGGCAAGTACCAGTTGGCGGTAGGCTTCATATCCCATATCAAAGCGGCCTTTGTACTTATCGGCCCACTCTTTGAAAACCTGGTGCGGCGCGTGGGCAGCTCCAGGACAAAAGTACATCAGCCAGGGCTTATTTGGCGCGATCACTTTTGAGTCGCGAATAAAGCCCAGAGCCTGCGTGGCGAGATCCTCGCTTAGATGGTATCCCTCTTTGGGTGTTGCGGGTGGATCGATCTGATGATTATCTTCGACCAGGTCAGGATACCACTGGTCCGTTTCGCCACCCATAAATCCATAGAAACGCTCAAAGCCGCGTCCCAGGGGCCAGTGACTCCTGGTGGCCGCCACATTGCTCTCCTCTTCGGGCGTCAGATGCCATTTCCCGACGACATAGGTATTCCAACCGCGCTCTTCTAAGACTTCGGAAATAAAGCCATTCTCAGGCGGTATGCGACCATTAGAGTTGGGAAAGCCAGTGGTGCCTTCGGTAATGACAGCCATGCCATTGCTCGTGGCGTTGCGCCCGGTCATCAGGCACGAGCGTGTTGGTGAACAGAGTGCAGTTGTGTGGAACTGCGTGTAGCGCAATCCCTGATCGGAGAGGCGCTGCATATTGGGCGTCTCAATCAGTCCGCCGAATGTTTCAAACGCTCCAAAACCAACATCATCCCACACAATGTAGAGCACATTTGGTGCCCCCTCCGGTGCTTTGGGTTGCTCATAGGGTTCCCAATCGGGAATTGAATCGCGAATATCGAGGCTAATTTTGCCTTTAAACGGTTTGGTCATTCTCTTTCCTCTCTAGTAGAAGATTGTTGCTGCTTTCAGTATAGAAAGTGCTGCCAAGAATAGCCTGGAGCTGTTTTTATGTATTTGTTTGCTTTTCTTTGATGACGACAGGTGTTACAGTATTTCAGCAGATGCGCCCTCGGTTTTAGGGATCAATGGGGGATAGGGATCACACAACGAAAGCCAATATGGCAGGTTGAGGTATCGACTGTTTCGGGAATACGGGCCGCTGGACGATAGCGCTGGCAATAATTGGGCGCACAGAGGAAAGAACCTCCTTTGAGCGTTTTTCTGGGAAGATGCGTGGTTGGTTGAGCAGAATCAAAATTCTGTTCTTGCAGTGCTCCTGTAGAATGAGTCGTCATGCAGCACGCCTTATGGGTCTGTTGTGAACGATGATCCTGGTACCGGTCAGCAGTCCATTCCCACACGTTTCCGACCATATCATATAAGCCATAGCCGTTGGGTGGGAACGACCCTACGGGCGTGGTTCCCGGCTTGCCATCGGGACGCAGGTTTTGCCAGGGAAACTCTCCCTGCCAGAAATTCGCCAACCGTTTGCCCGCGGGCGTCAATTCGTTGCCCCAGCTATAGGCGGCTCCCTCCAGTCCGCCACGCGCGGCCCGCTCCCATTGCGCCTCAGTTGGCAAGGATTTGCCTGCCCAGGCGGCGTAAGCCTCGGCATCTTCATACGCCACATGGACCACTGGATGCTGCCCACGCCCTTTCAGAGAACTTCCGCGCCCCTCCGGATTCTGCCAATTCGCGCCGGGCACATAGGCCCACCAGTTGCCCGGATTGCGTAGATCGACGCGCTGAGGAGGCTGGTGAAACACCGCTGAACCAGGTACGAGCAGTTCTGGCAAGGCCTCTGGATAGTCCTGAGGGTTTGGCATCCGTTCTGCTACGGTCACATAGGCGGTCTCTTCAACAAAGTGCTGAAACTGCGCGTTAGTCACGGCATACGCGTCTATCCAGAAACCATCTACCGTCACCATATGTGCCGGCGCTTCTTCCGGGTAATGATGATCTGATCCCATCAGAAAGGTCCCCCCCGGTATCCAAACCATATTGGGTGCGGGTGGTTGGCTGCATAGAGGCGGTGTACTCTGGGTAGCGGATGTTGCTTTTCTAGATGATTCCTGAGGCATTGGGCCTTCCTCTCTTTGGATGCATAGGGCCATAGTTTTCAATAAATAGTGAGAAATAGGTATGCGGCGAGCAGTAAACCAATGCTCCCTGCCAGAATCGTGAGCACAAGCATAAAAGCGTTTTTAGGAGAGAATTGCGCGGTGTCAATAGCCTGACCCACGTGGCGGAAATGTCCCCACGCAGCCGCGATCACGCCCACCCCCAACAGAATGAGAGCAATTCCTATAAAGGATGAAAAATGCTCTGAAGACTCTGTTAACGTTTTTGTTTTAATACCCAACTCACGCAAAAATAAGCCGAAGCGCGCCACGACGAAGCCAAAGGTAATGGTCGCCAGCCCGGTACGAACCCAGGCCAGAAAGGTGCGCTCATTGGCCAGGTGATCAGCTACATTTTTATGCGCCAGATGGGGTTGATTCTGCTCCGATCTGTGCTGTTCATTTGTTCCCATGTTCGTTTTATGTGCCCTATCCACTATATACGCAAATACTCATATTTTACTCCTAATACGAAAATACGTATATAGCAGGTGATTCTAAATCGGAGTATATTGAATGGGAAGAGTACTACGGTCAAAACATACCTGAATCTATCGGAGATATATCCCTTTTTTAGTATGCAGAAGCAAGCAAAGTCAGCAAAAGTGCCAATACTAGCTCCTCTCAAGGTGCAGCGCTGCTGACTCTTTTTCTGCTGGGGATCATTCTGGCACAAGCCCACAATGGTGCTCTAGACTTTGCCCAACAAAAGCCGCTATAATACGTGAGCACACAACAATCACCTGGAGGAGAACGCCACAGGCATGTTACTTTCGGACAAACGTATTGTCGAGGAGTTGCACAAGGGCACGATTGTCATCGAGCCATTTGATGAACGTCAACTCGGCACCAATTCGTATGATTGTCGGCTTGGTGAGTGGTATTACCAGGGCGACGCGAATATCGAGGTCATGCACCTGGATAACCCTGAGGAGATCCGCAGCTACTGGGGCCAGCCGCGCCAGGCGAAGCAGGGCAAGATTGCGATCCGCCCCGGCACGACGATCCTGGCCCACACGCTGGAGGTGATCGGCGGGCGCGACGGCTGCCTGGGTAAGATGTATTCGCGCAGCACCGTAGCGCGTTCGGGCCTCTCAGTCTGTCGTTGCGCGGGCGTCGGCGACGTTGGCTATATCAGTCGTTGGACGATGGAGATCAGCAATCACACGCAGACCACGATCTGGGTGCCGGTGGGCTTCCGCATCTGCCAGATTACCTTTGAATACGTGGGTGAGACGCTCAAAGAGTATCACGGCAAATACGGGAAGGCCGAACACACCTGGACGCCAGAGGATATGCTGCCCAAACCCTATTTTGACTGGGATTACGATCTCTACCGCACGGATCGGGGGAAGTAGCGCAATATGAGCACATCCCCAACACCTCGTGGCAAACTGATCTCCTTTGAAGGACTGGATGGCGCGGGCAAGACCACGCAGATTGAACTGCTCACGCGCTGGCTCGACGCGCGCGGCGTGACCTATATCCGCACTCGCGAGCCTGGTGGCACTCCCCTGGGCCTGGAAATCCGGCGTCTACTGCTGGAGCACCCCGAACTGGAGATGGTGCCCCTGGCCGAGGCATTTCTCTTCCAGGCCGACCGCGCCCAGCATTTCAGCAAACTGGTGCTGCCCGCGCTGGAGTCTGGCACATTGGTCATCACTGATCGCTGTCTCGATGCCAGTATCGCGTACCAGGGCTTTGCGCGCAACGTCGGCCCCGAACTCGTAACCCAGCTCTCGGTGATCGCAACGGGGGGACATTTGCCCGATCTCACCATCCTGCTCGATCTCGACCCAGGGCAGGTGCAGCAGCGTATCGATCCTGCCAATGACCAGAGCGGTCAGCGCGCGGCCCCCTCACACTTCGATAGCGAGGCCGAGGTCTTCCATTACCGCGTGCGCCAGGGTTTTCGGTTGATCGCCCGCGCCCATCCCTCACGCGTCCATGTTATAGACGCCTCACGCGCGGTTGAAGAGATTCATCGCGAGATCGTTGACCTGGTTGAGCCATTGGTGTAGATACACTACAACCCGGAGAGTCAAGAGGAAAAGCCTGACTCTCTGTTTTTGTAACCTTGCGTATGCTAGTAGCGTATTAATTGATATCAAAGCATTGTTCGCATTGATTCAGGAGGAACGTTCTAGCAAATGCGAGCGTTCTACCAATAGAGCATGTGGCCTATCCAGGCCATGTTGAAGCGGAAGGAGAAACCAATGCAACCAGCAAGAAAACCGCAAACATTGTCCGTTGCCCAGGCGTTACCCAGCAGGCCTGAAGAGATCCCCAACACTTTTGGCTTATTTGAGCAGATGCGCGAGCACCAGCCTGTTTTCTATGACGAGGGCTCGCGGATCTGGCACGTATTTCGTTATAACGATATTGCTACTATTTTGAAAGATCCCGCGCGTTTTTCTTCGCAGGCCTTTGGAGCTGGTGGTTCCTTTCTCGCCGATACCCTCGTTTCCAAAGATCCTCCTGCGCATCGCAAATTGCGCAACCTGGTCAACCTGGCCTTTACTCCCAGAGCTGTGGCGCACCTCAATGATCGCATTGCGGTGATTATGCAAGAACTGCTGGACCAGGTGCGGGCAAAGGGCGAGATGGACCTGGTCTCCGCAGTCTCTTTTCCCTTACCTGCGCGTGTGATCGCCGAGATGCTGGGGGTACCAGCAGAGGATTGGGATGTGTTTCGGCGCTGGGCTGCTGGCGATACAATGGTTTCAGACCAGGTTGAAGACGCAGTCGCGGGCTTTCCGCCAGCGATGGAACGAGAGATGCGAGAATATTTCTCTGGCCTGCTGGAGCAACGGCGTCAGGCGCCGCGCGAAGATCTGATTAGCGCGCTGAGTAATGCCGAAATTGACGGCGAGCGTCTGAGCGAACGGGAACTGGTGAGTTTCTGTATCTTGCTGCTGGCCGCTGGACAGGATACGACTAAAAACCTGATCTCGAACTTCTTTCTGAGCATATCTGAGCAGCCAGAGATATATGCCCGGCTGGTGCGCGAGCCTGGCCTGATGCCCACAGCTATCGAGGAACTTCTGCGTTACCTGCCGCCAGTCTGGTTTGTGGTACGCCAGACCACCGTCGAGGTTGAATTGAGTGGCGTCAAAATCCCTGCTGGCCAGGTGGTCATGCCCTGGATGGTCTCGGCCAACCGCGATGCGGGCCAGTTCCCGGACCCCGACCGCTTTGATGTGCGGCGCGAACCCAATCGTCATCTCACGTTTGGGCATGGGGTCCATTTTTGCGTCGGTGCTCCTCTGGCTCGCCTCGAAGCGCAAGTGGCTCTGCCGATGATGTTGGAACAATTGCAAGATCTCCAACTGGTGAAAGGCGTGCCAATCCGTATTAATGCTGGCCTCGTCTTTAGTGTTGAAAAGCTCCTGATGACGTTTAAGCCGTATTAATATTAAATCCCGCGCATAAACTTGTGCGCGGGATTCTTTTTTCAACGAGTAGGGAGTCTATGCGCGAATCATCACGTCTGGGCGATTCTTTTAAAGAGCACAAACCTCAAAACAACTGGCCGCAGTTGAGAGCAGCTATATCTCGCGCAGCATCCTCAGTATTGGCGCGGAGCGTATCGCCCAGGAAGCGCAAGGGAATAACGCTACATCGCCTCCAACCGCCTCTTGCGCTTCAGCGCGTCAAAATACTCAGGATCAATCTCCAGCGCGTGGTTCACGGCGTCCAGCGCTTCCGCGCGGCGACCCAGGATGCCCAGCGCCCAGGCTTTGCCATCCCAGGCCGGGGCAAAAGTGGGCGTGAGGGTCAGGGCATGCTCGAAGGCTGCCAGCGCTTCGTCGTAGCGGGCTATCATTGCCAGATATGTGCCCTGTGCGTACCAGATCTCTGTGTTCTCAGGGTCCAGGGTCTGGGCGCGTTCGATGGCGGCCAGGGCTTCGTGATAGCGGATCGCGCCTGAGAGCTGGTGGCTACGCTCCAGCCAGAAGCGCGCCTGCTCTTTTTTCTGTTGCTCTTCCACGTTCTATCGTTCTCCTCCAATGGTTTTGTACGTATCGACGGGGGCGCCGGATGCGAGTGCGCCGGACGCGAGGGCCGGCGCTACATGCAAGGGGGTGGCCCACTCACTGATTGTTTTGTCAGATTTCATATTGTTTTCTCATATCCAGATATCCAGAAACTATTCTAGCAGACGTTGTTCCCAGGCATCCTGCACTTGAAGATAGGCTTCCCAGGTATCGACGTCGAAGTTCGTGGCCAGTTCGCCCATTTCGAGGGTGGCAATCTCGTCGGGATGTGCCTTGAGTAGGCTGCGCCCGCCTTCATCGCCGCTGACCGCCAGCAGTTCGGGCGCGAGGTCCAGGGAGAAGATGACGGGGTTGCCGCGCTGCCCCTGATAGAGAGGCAGGACAATACGTCGGCCCGTCTGCTCGCGCACCGCCACAAGCTTATCGATCATCGCCGACGTAATCATAGGCTGGTCACCCAGCAGGAAGATCGCTGCCGTGATATCCTTCATATAGTCATCAGTGTGAGCGAGCAGGGTGCGCAGACCGACCTGCATAGAGGTGCTCTGGCCCTGAAGGTAGGCGGGATTTTCCACGACCTGGATCTCCTGCGTTTTCAGGCAGGGACGCACGCGTTCCTGAACAATTGCTGCCTGGTGGCCCAGCACGAGCACGATGGGGCGCGCCCGCGAGCCGAGCGCGGCCTCCAGCACGTGGGCGAGTACGGGCCGATTGTGCAGGGGCAGTAGTAGCTTATTGCGCGCTTCCCCCATACGGCTGGATGTGCCCCCCGCTAGGATAATCGCGGCTGTTTGTGTGTTGTGCATTTGTTTCCCTCCATTGCGCCTCTCTCGCAAACGATGGCAAGGGGCGAGATTGACCGATTCTATCCAAACAACCTATGCCACTCCCCATAATCTGTGCATGATGTTATAATGTCGGCTGGGTGGAAAATTCACCGCAACCTATCATTGCTTACCTGTATTATACCCTTTGAGAACCTGGAAGCTGGAGAGAGAGATCCCGATCATGCCCGATACTGTACGCCGGGACACTGAACTTATAGGCCAGACTGATCCCCTGGACGCTGAGATTCAGGCCCGCTACGATCTATTACAGACCATTCTGCGCGAGATGGAATCTGTGCTGGTGGCCTATTCGGGTGGGGTGGATAGCGCGCTTCTGCTCAAGGTCGCTCACGATGTCCTCGGCGAGCGTGCTCTGGGCGCTATCGCTTCTTCGCCCGCTTATGCCGACGAAGAGACGCGAGAGGCGCTGGCTGTAGCCGCCAGTATGGGCATTCCCGTGCTGACCCTGCAAACCCATGAGATGGAAGATGAACGCTATGTTACCAATGACCTGAACCGCTGCTATTTCTGCAAAACAGAGTTGTTTACGCGGCTCACGCCATTGGCTCAGGAGCACGACCTGCGTTTTATCGCCTATGGCTTAAATATCGATGATCTTGGGGATTTCCGTCCTGGACAGCGGGCCGCGCGCGAGTTTGAGGTGCGTTCCCCGCTCAAAGAGGCTGGCCTGGGCAAACGTGAGATCCGCGTGCTCGCGAAGTTTCTGGGCGTACCCGTCTGGGACAAGCCCGCGCTGGCCTGTTTCTCCTCGCGTATCCCCTATGGCACACGGGTGGATGTAGCTTCCCTGCGTATGATCTATCAGGCAGAGAAATTACTGCATGAGCTGGGTTTTCACCAGTTGCGCGTGCGCCATCACGATAAAATCGCACGCATTGAGGTGGAACGTTCCGAACTACCTCGCCTGATCGAAGACGAAATGAGCCGAACCGTCACGGCGGCTCTGCGCAAGATCGGCTATCTGTACGTCACCGTTGACCTCCAGGGCTTTCGCTCAGGAAGTATGAATGAAGGTTTCTTCAAGAAGAAGAGGACCCTTGAAATCTAAGGTGGAATTGCATTCATGAGCAAATCAAAATCTCGTCAACTCTCCAAACAGGCTTCCTCGACTGCGAAAAACACGGTCAAGATTTCCGAGGACGCGAAAGATACAGTTCAACTTACTGAGGACGCGAAGGATACAGTTCAACTCGCTGATGATGCCAACGTAGAGACCAACGAGGCATCGACTCCCGCGCCTGGCAAGCTAGCGGGCGCTGCGAAAGATAAGCAACCCGTTACGACCAGCAAAACTGCCAGTACGAAGCCCACCGTCGGTAAACAGACAGTGACCAGCACGAAAGAGAAGCAGACCGCTCCAGTTGGGAAACAGGCAGCGGCGACCAGTGCAAAGGAGAAGCAGGCAGCAACAGCCAGAGCGTTACCGCCTGTACACAGACCTTTGACGCGTGACGGTGCGAAATACGAGCGCCGCCAGGCCGAGCGCCAGTCGCGTTTTCTGGCTGAGCGCCGCGCCAAACGTGTTCGCAACACTGTCATCACCATCGTCGCCTTTGCGGTGATTGTGGCTGGCAGCCTCGCGACGTACTTCATTTACAACGCCCAGCATGGCAGTGCTCAGGCGGCCAATGCGCAGCCAGCGTTTCAGGAGCCGATCTTCGATTCGGACTTTCCACCAGTCGATAGCGTTTATTGCGACCAGCTGGAACAGACAGTGGAGCATATTCACGCCCATCTGACGATCTACATCGATGGGCAGAATTTCCCGCTGCCCGCGAACGTCGGTATCGCCACCAACCCACAGACCCAGCAGGCGACCTGTTTCTACTGGCTGCACGTTCACCAGGAAACGCCAGGTGTGATCCACATCGAGTCACCTACCACCGAGCCGTTTACGCTTGGCCAGTTCCTCGACGAATGGGATCGGCAGTTTAACAGCCTGGGCTTCCCTCCCGAATTGACGCTCAACCAGGGGTGGACCATCTGGGTCAACGGCAAAGCCTATCATGGCGATCTGCATAGCGTTCCGCTGGATGCGCACGCTCTGATTACTATCGCGTATAACAGCCCGAACGTGAAGCCGGATAAGGTATTCAACTGGGGGAATTTGTAAGAATAACTCACACG
>CAXUEY010000064.1:21604-33395 GCA_964250225.1 uncultured Ktedonobacteraceae bacterium
CCGGGGACAACCGTGGGGGGCGCGCCCCAACCCCAGCCGCCGCCCGCGCTCCAGCCTCGTTGCTCAGACCAATCAGGCCCGTTTGACGTTCTGCCGCGTGGAAACTACAATATGCCTTGAGAACACAATAGAAGACTAGTAGAGAAAGATCAGATCATGTCGGAGCGCACCATTTACCTGGACCATGCCGCCACTACCGCCCTGGATCGGCGCGTGCTGGAGACCATGCTCCCCTACTTCACAACCGAGTATGGCAACGCCAGCAGCATCTACACCCTGGGACGCCACGCCATGCAAGCTATCGATGGCGCGCGTGAAGAGGTCGCGGAGACCCTGAACTGCCGCCCCACCGAGATTATCTTTACCGGCGGTGGCTCCGAGAGCGATAACCTGGCGCTCAAAGGGCTGGCTTTTACAGCCCAGAAAAAGGGCAATCACATTATCACCTCGTCTATCGAGCATCATGCCGTGCTCTACACCTGTCGGTATCTGGAGCGCTTTGGTTTTACGACGACTTATCTGCCGGTGGATCACTATGGCATGGTTGATCCCGACGCCGTGGCGCGGGCCATCACCGAGCAGACAATTCTCGTCTCGATCATGTACGCCAATAACGAGGTGGGGACTATCGAGCCAATTGCCGAGATTGGGAAGATCTGCCGGGCCAGGAAGATCCCTTTCCACGTCGATGCTGTGCAGGCTGCTGGCTCGTTGCCGCTGGACGTGGCCGCGTTGAACGTGGATATGCTCTCGCTCTCGGCCCACAAATTCTACGGACCCAAAGGTGTGGGTATGCTCTACACGCGCCAGGGCGTGCGTCTGTTGCCTCAGTTGCAGGGCGGATCGCAGGAGCGTGGCAAACGGGCTGGCACGGAGAATATCGCCGGAATTGTCGGGGCTGCCACCGCGCTACGCCTGGCCTACGAAGATTTGCCGGAGACGCAGCCGCGTATTCAGGCGTTACGGGATCATTTGATCGAGGGTGTGCTGGCGCTGCCGGGCAGCGAATTGAGCGGCCATCCCAGCGAGCGCCTGGCCAACAACGCCAGCTTTGTCTTCGAGGGTATCGAGGGCGAATCGATCCTGCTCAGCCTGGATATGCTGGGTTTCGCAGCCTCCACTGGCTCAGCCTGCACCTCTGGCTCCGTTGAGCCGTCGCACGTCCTGCTCGCGCTCGGCCTGCCCCAGGAGAAAGCGCACGGCAGCTTGCGTCTGACGCTGGGCAAGGAGAATACGCCGGAAGAAGTCGAGAAGTTTCTCGCAACCCTCCCGCCAATTCTTGAGAAATTGCGTGAATATCGCGTATAGCCCCATCCGCCCTACTTATATCCTCCATAAATGGCATGACCAGCGCGCATCCAGAAGCAATCGATCTGGTGGAAATTCACCTCTTCGAGCCAGCGCAATTGCTCGCTGAGCGGCGAGGGGTAATCGTAGGTGTCGGGATTGCCATAATCGTGGCGAAAATAATTCCATTCTTCCTGCTGAAATTCCTCAAAGCCACTCAGATCGCCGCGCAGGGCCAGACTTTGTTCACGCACGATTTTATCATATTGCTGCTCAAAGAAGTGAGCGATGCGCTGATCGGCTGGTTGAACGATATCGGCCAGCAACAAGGCCCCGCCGGGTTCCAGGTGTTTCAGCATATCGTGGAAGAGGCGGCGTTTGCCGCTGCCATCCAGGTGGTGGACACAGAGCGACGAGAGCACGCAGCGCACCTGGGGCGGCAGTTGCGCGCGCCAATCCTGATCGGCCAGCTCAAAATGACGGATCTCCAGGCGCTCGCCGAAACGTGCCAGGCGCTGACTCATGCGCGCGCGCATCGCCTCCGAACCGTCCAGGGCCAGGTAATGGCAGTGCGGAAAGTTTTCCAGGACTGCCTCAGCCAGCGCGCCTTCGCCCGCAGCCAACTCGACCGCGGTAAACTCCTCGTCGGCTTCGGCGGGAATGAGTTGGAGCAGCGTGCTGGTCTGTTCGGCGCGCGCCGGCACAAAAATTTCAGCCGTGTTGAGAAACAGATTGGACTCATGTTCGCTCCATTGTTTGGAGGATGGAGGTGTATTATTCATCCGATATTTTCCTTTCATTGGATTTTTCTTTTTATTCTATTCGGTCGATGGTTATTTTCGCAGGACTGCACTCTATATACTACAATAGTTCTAAAAACTGCACGTTTTGGAGCGAAATATTGCGTTTTATTGAACGCTTGCTTTCGCCACAAAACGTGAGTTCTTTAGCTTCGTGAGGGGAACGACAATCCTCACCGGATGGACTACCAGCGATGCGAACAGCGCCTTGCCATCCTCTACCCCCTGTGACCCGAAGGCGGTAGGGGCTACTTTTCGGATAATATTGCCTGAGCCATTACAGTCGGCATTGAGTGTGCGCCCGTTTGATGCTCGATAGAGGCCACGCTTGACCCGCTTGCCACTGAAGGTGTAGTGCTCACCACGCTGTTTGCGCACAGGCAACGGGTCGAGATCAAGCAAACTGGCTTTTGAGGTGTAGGACTCTTCCGTGACCTTCACGATGATTCCTACCAACTTAGCCTTGTAGGTCAACATGGCGATAAAGCGGGCGTGAGGAATTTGCACGAAATTTTGATTGTTCCTTTTGCCTATGTGCACTTCTTGCTTCCACCCTATGCTCGATTTCTATTTCTGCATCGAGCTTCCCTTTTTCTCTGGCAGTCATATTCCCACACCCATATTCATCTGACACGATTTTCCTCCTATTGTCCTGACGACACAAATTTTGTGCCGGTATTGAGATACACGAACCGTTGATTCATGACCTGCACCACCATATCGGGCTTGCCGTCGCCGTTCATATCTGCAAAGCTGCCGGTGACTGGCACGCTCTCCGCATTCTCCCCGATAATGGGTGGGCCGGTATAGACGATGGCTTTGGTTGCGTCACCGGCAGGAAATTCGATGATAGTGATCTTGCCCTGCACGTTCTGGAAGGTGAAGTGCGAGGGATGGGCCGGGCTATCCCCGTTGTGACCGACCACCGAATCGGTCTGAAAGGTACGGGGCATACCATAGGTCGTGTTCAGTTGCCACGCGTGCCAGGTGGTGTCCACCCAATTGGTTCCCAGCACGAGCAGAACCATCACCAGCATCCCCAGACCGAAAGGCACCAGCCAGTGCACTCCCCTCACGGGTCGGCTGGCCCGTCCTGGCGCGAGCTGTAGAAGATGCGGAGGTGGCTCGGTGTGCAGCACATAGCGCCGGTTGCCCTGCACGACCACGGGGGTGCCCTCCGTGGTCCGATAGCGCCTGGTTGAAGTGCCGTGGTGCATGGGCTGGTAGAGCCGCTCATCCTCGCTGATCTCATCGACAGTGGGCGGTACCGCCTGCGTAGTACGTGTTATCTGAGTCTGTCTGTTGCTGGCCCGTCGGGGAATGGGTTGCGGCTTATTCTGCGTCTGCATCGGCATCGAGACTCCTTTCAGTGGAACGGGTGGCATGCTGGGCACAGCGCACCCTGAGTGCATCCAGCGGGATCGTGTGCGCGCTGGTTTTCGTGCATTCCGGGCAATAGGCGGGCTTCTGACAGATGGCACACTGCCAGTGCCCTGTGATGGACGTCACGCGCCACTCACGGCCGTAAATCTGGCAGTGGGAGCCGGGTCGGAACAGGGGATCAACCAGCATACGGCTGCCCTCCTGTTGGTGGTGGAGGAACCGAGGCGCCTGCTTCCTGCTCCTGGGTGAAGTTGCCACCTTTCGTCGCGAGGGTCGCAATCCATCCCACGCAGTAGCCGACGCTGTAGGCTTCTGGTTGCTCCGAGTTTTCGAGTTGTTCCATGAGGATAGCCAGCATATTCTCATAGGTGATGGGGTAGTATTTGCGGTCCTGGTGATAGGCGAGGGAGCCTGCTTGGTAGCCATTGATGAAGTGCTCGCTCTCCACGAGCAGGCTTCCCTTGCCGATGGTAATCACGCGTAGGGGCAGCAGGGTTTCTTGTCGTGAGGATTTCTGCATGGTTATCCCTCTTTCCGCTGAAACTGTTCGTGCAGGCAGATAAATAAGCGATAGGTTTCGTCACTCTCCAGGTGGAGTCCGTTCTCTACGCTATTCGGTGTGGGGTCGCCATGCGCAAAAAGATCCATGCTGCCATCACTCATCATGAGCAGGGTATGTTGCCCTAAGTCTAGTTCGTGGAGGAGAGCCACGCTTTCTTGTAAGAACGCCTGGTCCAGTGGTTGCTCTTGCCCCGCGATGCGTTCCAGGGACGCGGTGGGTAAGGCAGGGGTGAAAGGGTCGCCATACGTGACAATAGGTGCGGTGAGAAGAGTGTGTTTTGGTTGAACGTTCATAATAGTCTCCTGTGGCTGTACTTGACGCTAGCCCACCAGGATGGCATACTATGCCGTGGCAGGTCTAGCGCGGCTTAACTGGCTGCTAGACTTTCCATAGGATGGGTGGTGCTCCTAACACCATCCATCCCGTACCACCGTATTTCAACAGTGCTCACCAGTAAGTATAAATTGTATGATGCCTGTTTGTCAAGGAAACTACTAGTTGTTTTGATCTACAAGAAAACTGCTACATTTTTGTTCATCACCAGGTGCATAATCAAATTGTTTAACAAAGTATTGCGCGTTCATGACAACGATTGATACCCACACGGCCTTCTTCTGCCTATCATAATTGATTTTCACCATCTCTAAGACGGGCGCTCCTTTAATTGTTCCCAGGATCGCTGCCTCGTTCTTATCGGTGATCGCTCTGGCGATGATTCTTTCCTCAATGCGTAAGAGTGGCCGTTGTTCCTCTAATTCTCGGCGCACGTTATATGCGTGATCCTGTTGCATTGCTATAAGATGTTCAGGTGGTATCAGGTCGGCGAGATAGACCTTGCGGCTATATCTGTAAACGGTACCATCAATGATCTCTCGCCTGACCCTCTCGATTACGTTTGTCTCCGTTGACCATCTTGCAAGCTTCGCTATGTCCAATGGCGCTTTCACTATACCTGGTGTCTTTATATGCTCGACTTTGACTATATGGCCTTTTTCTTTCATCACATCGCTAAAACGCTCGTCGTTGCTATTGATACGCTCACGTATTGTGCTGACACGCATTGTCCTACCACGTCCCTTGACGATGAATCCTTCTATTTCCAGGTCGCGTAGCACTTTTGCTATAGTATCTACCGTTGTGTTGAACTCTTCTGCAAGTGCTCTGCGTGTAGGGAGCGCGCTATATGGCCGTAGCCATCCGTTTTCGATAGACTTCTTGATCTGGTCAGTGATGGTAGTGATTTTCTCGCTCAATGATTTTCTCCTCAATAAAAAATGCTAGTTGTTTTGTAGTATATGGTATTAGCCTATCGTACACAAGTACAGTAAGAGAGAACAGGATCTCTCTCAGCTAAACCTATCAAAATCTGTTTGTAGAAGAGATGAGGTAATGCGTAGCAAGAAAACCGTCCACGTAGTGAAAATTCCAAGGGTGGTTTTTCAGTGTCAGAACGTTGCTATAAAAACGCGAGGGAACACTATAAGACGCTCGATTTTCAAACACTAGTAATGGTATACTACTATGCAGGCGAGATGTAATGTGGCGAAGAGGTGAGACCAGTCCCTGAACGTTTTGTAGACGACCCACCGCCAGCCCGTTTATTACAATGTAGAAGTTGTTTTTAGCCTCAGATTGTTGTATACCAGGAAGGGACCGTTTTTGATGGATACACTCAAACGCGAAGTACTTGCCGAGCGGGTCCGCACAGTCAAACCGTCGGGCATTCGCAAATTTTTCGATATCATTAACACCATGCCGGACGTGATCTCGTTGGGCGTTGGCGAACCCGATTTTGTCACCCCCGAACATATTCGCCAGGCCGGGATGCGCTCAATTGAGCTTGGACATACACAATATACCTCAAATTATGGCATGCTCGAATTGCGCGAGGAGATTGCTGCTATGCTCTCCAGACGCTATGGCCTGACGTACAATCCCGCTAACGAGGTGCTGGTGACGGTGGGGGTGAGCGAGGGCGTGGACCTGGCGATGCGCACGCTGATCGATCCGGGCGACGAGGTTATTTCGCCCGACCCCGGTTATGTGGCTTACGAGGCGGATATCGTTTTCGCGGGCGGTGTGCCAGTTGCCGTGCCAACCTACGCGGAATATAATTTTGGCGTGCGCGCGGCTGAGATTGCTGCGGCGATTACCCCGCGCACCAAGATGATCCTCATCGGCAACCCCAACAATCCCACCGGCGCGGTCGTTCCTCAGGCCGAACTGGAAGCCATCGCGCAACTCGCTATCGAGCACGACCTGATCGTCGCTATCGACGAGGTGTACAGCCGCCTGGTCTACGAGGGCGAGCATGTGAGTATTGCGGCCCTGCCAGGCATGCGCGAGCGCACGGTCCTGCTGGACGGCTTCTCCAAAGCGTATGCCATGACCGGCTGGCGCATTGGCTATGTGGCCGCGCCCGCTCATATTCTAGAGGCCATGCTCAAGATTCATCAGTACACCATCATGTGCGCCGGAACCGCGCCGCAAGAGGCCGCGATCCAGGCGCTACGTCACGGTGAAGCGGATGTTGAGCGTATGTATAACGATTATGCGCGTCGCCGCAATATGTTTGTCCCCGGCCTGAACCAAATTGGCCTCACATGCTGCGCGCCCGGCGGGGCTTTCTACGCCTTCCCATCCATTGCCAGCACCAGCATGAACGACGAAGAGTTCGCCGAAAAGCTGCTCTTTGAGGAGCAGGTGGCCGTCGTACCCGGTAGCTCCTTTGGCGCTGCCGGTCAGGGCTATGTGCGCTGCGCCTATTGTACCGCGTATGATAAGCTGGAAGAGGCGCTGATCCGCATGGAGCGCTTTATCAAGAAACATAGCTAAACAGTGGTTTTCATGTAAAAAGGGCGCATTGCAATGCGCCCTTTTTACATGAAAACCACTGTTATTTCTCTACCGGTCCCCAACCGCTGCTCCGCTCGCGTTTCAGCTCGAAGAGATTGGGCTGGCGCAGCGACCACTCCAGGTGGTCCCACCACTCACCGGCCTCCTCGCCACGCGGCACCTCGCGAATGATCGGGCCGTAGAAACCAGCCTCAGATCCCTCGAAGGCGATGGTGGGTACGCCGAAAGCGTTGTAGCGTTGGACGGCCTCCTGATGATCGGCCAGCACGTCTGCGGTGGTGCTCTCATCGGCCAGGGCTTCTGCGGCCCAGGCTGGATCAAGCTCGGCCTTTTTAAGCGCGGCCTGGAGAACCTCGACCTGGCGAATGTCTTCCTGGTGTCCGTGACGAGCTGCACCCAGGGTAAGATAGAGTTGCTCGACTGCCGCGTTGCCGCCTTTGCGCCGCGCCAGTGCCAGGATGCGCAACGATGGCCAGCTTCCGTCCTTCTGGAAATTGGGGGTCGCGCCCTCTTTGCGATTAATGACCTCCAGGCTAAAGAAGCGCCAGGTGACCTCGATAGGCCGCACACTGCGCGCCTCGCGTATCCACAGCGCGGTACGCCAGGCCAGCGGACAGGTTGGGTCAAAGTGGAAGGCAATCTTCGCGGATGCTGTTTTCTCCATGAAAAAGATTCTTCTCCTTGTGTTGAGTTAGAAGCTTTACAAAAGGAAGTGACATAGTTGTAGCATACGCCGCTGCGATTCGCGCTGTCAAGGCCAGCCGTCTTATCCTTCTTGCCAGACCTGGACCGTCGTATCCATGCTGGCACTGGCGATAGAGCGGCCATTGGGGGACCAGGCGAGCGCGTTGACCTGGGCGCTGTGGCCCGCGTAAACATAGATGAGGTTGCTACTGGTGGCGTCGCGGGCCTGAACCAGGCCGTCCGAGGTGGCCAGAAGGATCTGGTTGCCGTTAGCTGAGAGGGCGATGGCCCCCACGTTCAGGTTGTGGCTGTTCTTCAAGTTGTACGTTTGCGCCGAGAGGAGGACCGAGGTCGCCTGGTCATGTTGCGCGGGACACCATTCCACGAGCGCGCCCTGCGTATATGCAAAGACCAGGCCGCTGCCGGATGAGCCGCAAGCGATCCAGGCGATGCTGCTGGTTTGTGGTCCGTTCACCAGATTCGCGACCATGTTGCCGGTGCTGGTATTCCAGATCGAGAGCAGGCCCTGGCTTGAGACGGTGGCGATCTGGCTGCCATTGGGTGACCAGAGCAGCCGGTTGAGCGCGGTAGCTGGCAGGGTGAGCAGATACTGGCTCATGAAAGGATTCACCGCCCAGAGTTGGACTTCGCCGTGACCCGTGTCAAAGGCCAGCGTCGAGTTATTGGGACTCCACGCGGCGGCTTCTGGCGTGCCTGGCAGGTTGAGGCGCTGAAAAATGGTTTGCACGACCAGCGAAGTCGTGTCCACGCTGATCTCCTGGACCTGAAGACTCTGGCCCGATCCTCCATAGACTGCCAGCACTGTGCTTTCATCGATCCAATTAAGTGCCAGGACTTTGCCGCCCTGT
This sequence comes from uncultured Ktedonobacteraceae bacterium, assembly GCA_964250225.1. Taxonomy (GTDB): domain Bacteria; phylum Chloroflexota; class Ktedonobacteria; order Ktedonobacterales; family Ktedonobacteraceae; genus Paraktedonobacter. The sequence goes on from CAXUEY010000064.1 coordinate 30,046, forward strand.
GCATACCTTGCGAGGGTGTGGCCGCTGCTGACCTGCCAGATCTGTACCGTGCCTCGATTATCGGCTGAGGCCATCGAGCGGCCATCGGGCGACCAGGCCAGCTTTTCCACGCTAGCAGTGTGCCCGCGATAGATCGTAAAGGCGGAAGAGATATGTTGTGGCACTGGCACAACATCTGGTCGGTTCGCGACCAGCAGCCAGGTCACGAGTAAACCGGCGAGAATGAGCAGAGCTACCAGCGCTTCCGCCAGGCGGCCCAGTCTGTTGGGCCATGTAGAGCGGGCGGCGGGCGGCGCTATAGTATGCCGCGCATGTGCAAAAAGAGATGTAGCGGATATCCCCGTGGTTTCATCCGTTACAGGCATGGGAGCGGGTACATCGGAGGTTTCGACGAGCGTGAGCAACCGTGTGACTTTGCGTTTTTTGATGGAAAACTCGCTGCTGACAGGTGAATCTGTATGTTTCTCTGACAATGAGCTGGGTGTGGTTTGTAGATCAGCATCAAGCACGCTGCAGGAAGGTGCAAAAGCTTGATCCTCACGCGGTGTGCTCTCGACGTGGGGCATCTCGATGCGTGCCAGCCATTGCGCGAATGAATCGCTGGGTGGCGGAGGCGTGGCGTCGATGTCCGGGTAGAGGTGCTGAAGGCCGTCTTCGGCAGCCGCGCGCACCGCCGGGTCTTGATCCAGGCGCGCATTGAGCAAGGGCGGGATAGCAGCCGCGTCTGGGAATTGCGCGAGGGCGAGCGTGGCAGCTTCGCGCACCGACCAGTCCTCGTCTTGCAGGGCTGCGCTGAGTAGTTCCACAACCTCGATGGCGCCTGTTTCGCCCAGGGCCAGCAGAGCCGCGGCCCTCACGTCGGCATCGGGGTCACGCGCGGCTACTAAAAGTCCTGCCAGGGCCTCCGGGTCGGGCAGCTTGCCCAGCGCGCGCGCAACCTCTGTGCGCACGACCCACTCGCTGTCAGTCAGAGCAGCGATCAGCGCGGGAAGCGCGGCTGGACGTGGATTGCGACTGAGCGCGCGCGCCGCTGCGCTGCGCACACTACTTTGTTCATCGCGCAGGGCCACGAGCAGTAGTTCCAGGGGCGCTTGCATCCCCATGTGACCCAGTTTTTGTACGGTTGCCACGCGCACCGCCCACGCGGGATCGGTGAGGCCACGGGCCAGTACCTTCCCGTCATCTCCCGGCTCGCTCGCAGGATTGGCCAGACCCAGCCGACCCATAATCACGTTGACCGCCGAGGCGGGTGCGCGCCCCTGCTCAGCTTCTGAGTCGTCTGGCTCCTCAACCTCTCTGGTCAGGCCCAGCTTACTCAGGATGGCGTTCACCAGCGAGGCGCGTTCCGACTCGTCGAGTTGAGAAATGGGTTGGCGCATCGGTTTGATGCTGCGTTGCATCCTTTATCCTATCTTATGGTCTGTTTGTTCCGCCAGTTTTTTCCGCAAGAGACGGATACCTCGATAAATATAGACTTTCACCGTACCCAGCGGCACACTTAGAACCTCAGCTATCTCTTTCTGACTGAGTTCCTCGAAATAGTACAGGCTCACCATATCGCGGTAGTGGGCGGGCAAACGCTCAATCAGGGCCTCCAGTTCGCGACGCTGCTCGGCACGTTCGTATAGTACCTCCGGTTGCGCGCTCTCGTCGTCCTCTAGTTCCTGATACGCGGCAAAATATGGACCTTCTTCAGGCGCCTCTAACGGCACCATCAAGGGTAATTTCCCGCGCCCGCTGTGGTTACAGTAGACGCTCCAGGCAATTTTGTAGAGCCAGGGGCGCACTTTGAGTGTTTCAATACGCTCGCGTGGATAGCGTTCCAGAGCCAGATACGCGCGCATAAATGTCTCTTGAATGATATCTTCGGTATCCTGGAAATGCCTGCTGCGGCGCAACACAAAGGCACTCAACTGTTGCCAGTAGAGCGAGACCAGCTCCTCATAATGCCGCTCCAGGTTCGCGGCGAGTAGGGCAGCTAATGGGTCATTGCCAGTGTCCATACGGCTTTGTCAGATGCCTCTTACTTTCTTCTCAGATTAGAACACCAACGGTGGCTATAAAGTTACATATACTATATACGCTTGCTGAGGTCGTTTTCTAACGCCTTTTGGGATGAATTTCTGACCCGTTCTGAGGTATAATTTAGGGAGATATTTCCCACGGATGTTGGAAAGGAAGAGAATATGGCCAGAAAAACTGCCCCTAAAGAAACGTCAACGGGAACGTGTAATTTCTGCGGGGAAACGCTCACCAAGAGCAACATGACTGAACACTTGCAAAAATGTCAGGCGCGCCTCTCCGCCGGACAGGAGGGACATACGCAGCGTTTGTTTCACCTGTTTGTTGAGGGCACTTATCGCCCCAGCTATTGGATGCACCTGGAATTGCCCGCGGCGGTCACGCTGGCGGACCTGGATGATTTCCTGCGCGCGATCTGGCTGGAGTGTTGCGGACATCTCAGCGAATTTACTATCAAGGATACCGCCTACGCTTCGATAGCTGAGGACGATTGGAGCATGAACCTCGGTTTGTTGGACGAAGAAGAGGAAGAGGGCGGCGCGAATGGTGGACCGGAACAGGGGCAGCCGAGCGCGGAAGACATCGCCACGCAAATTGCCAGCACGCTCTCCACCGAGCTGCACGCCGATCTGAAAGATGTGCCCATTCCCCAGATCGAGGAGAAACTGGTGGAGATGCTTTCGGAGAACCTGCCGCCGGGCGTTCCCTCACTCTCTTCACCAGAATTTCGCCCGTTCCTCAACTACATGGCCACAGCCCTACAACAGGGGACACTGGCGGATGAGATTGAGGATATGGAGGAGATGGAAGAGGATGAGGCAGAGATGGACGTCACGCTGGATGAGGTGCTGAGCGTGGGCGAGACGTTCTCGTACATCTATGACTTTGGCTCAAGCACTAATCTCTCGTTCCACGTTGTCGCCGAACGCGAGGGCGTTATCCCGGCCCAGCTCATCGGCGAGGACGAGAGCAGCGCTGAGGATGAGGATGAGGACGAAGAGGAAGATGGGCTTGAGATTATCATCATGGCCCGCAATGAGCCGCCCAATCTGCTCTGCCATCTCTGCGGCCAACCAGCCACCCATGTCATGGCGGAATACGATGCCCTTGACGAAGCGGGCCTGTGCGCTGAGCACGCCCGGCAACAGGACGATCCCGACGAACTGCTGCCCGTTGTCAATTCCCCACGCGTGGGCGTCTGCGGCTATACCGGCGATGAGGGCGAAGACATGGATATGGATTGGGATGAGGAGGAAGAGGAATAAGATGTGAGGGAAGGGGGGGGGGGGGGGGGGGGGGGGGGGGGGGGGGGGGGGGGGGGGGGGGGG
>CAXUEY010000065.1:0-32932 GCA_964250225.1 uncultured Ktedonobacteraceae bacterium
TGTTACCATTCACGAAAGGTGGTAAAACGCCAGAGATGGTCGAAGTCATGCTCAGCAGGCTAGGGGAAATCGAAGACAAAGAGTTGCTGGCCTCGCAACACGTTGCGCGGATGACCGATGTGAACGCGTTGAATGTGTTGCTGGTCACTCTCTTTACCACACAAGAGGTTGAAGTTGCTCGCCAACTGCTGGAGAACGCTCCCCACAACTAGCCCATTGGTGACTACATAGCTGGAACATGTCAGAAAGGGTATGAGGGGGAATACCGCAAGATATTCCCCCTCATACCCTTTCACCCGACGATTAGTCGCGTTCGCGGAAGATTTTCACGTGACGAAACGGCTCTTTGCCGCGGCTGCGCGAGACCAGATTGTAGCGGGTCGCCATCTGGTGTTGCAGGCGACGAATATAGGCGTTGGCCGGGGGGAGTTCCGCCATCGTCAGGCCCTTGTTCAGCACCTGGTGAATGGTGTCCTCGGTCTCCAGCAGCACCTTCGTTGTCTCATCCAGTGGAGCTTCAGCCTGGCCCTCGTCAGCCTCGTCACCCTCAACTTCGCTCGGCAGGCGGTCCGCCGAGATGTTGAAGATGCGTGCCAGTGCGTGCTGCATCTGAGCCACGGTGTTGTTCTTCAGGATGATAATCAACTTCTGGTTTTGTTCGGCCTCCTGCAAACGGTCGGGCTGACGACGGTAATAGTTTTTCAACGTGATTACCGCGTCGGCGTCGGCCTGGTTCTTCGCGACAATGATCGGTACACGCAACTGACGCGCTGACTCCGCCAGACGGTCGCGACTGACCCCGAAGGGATAGACGCGTAACGTCTTCATGATCGGTACATGCTCATCTACACCTTCGGGCGCGTAGATGCCCTCTTCGACGGGGATGCTGCGCTCAAGCGTGACGACATCGGTGTGGTTTTGGCGACGCACTTCAGCGGGCGCGGTACCCGTGGGGGCCAATGCGCGAATGTCGTAGTGCGTTGTAACCTGGTTGCGAGCACGCACCCGTTCGCGTTCACGCTCACCACCGCCGCTGTTGCCAAAGCGCCGCATGTTACCACCACCACTCCAGCTGTCGCCGCCGCGTTCGCCCCTCTCACCACGTTCACCACGTTCACCCCTCTCACCGCGTTCGCCTCTCTCGCCACGCTCGAAGGTGCGCGGAGTGATTCCACCGACCTGCGTGCCCCAGGTTGGCACTTCCATGCCCACCGAGGTAATGCGGCGCGCAGTGACGCGTCCGTTCTCCTCATCGCGGGTACGCTCCTCGGCCACGACGGTCTGGCCGCGCAACATGCAGTCAACGGTATCGGCCACGTCGCGATGCACTACCAGCTCCTGCCAGCTCTGCTGCTCCACCACCACATCGAAGGTTGGCGGGGCTTTGCGCTCCAGGATACTTTTCTGGGTGTGACGGCGCCGGGCCTCCTCGTCGCCCAGCGTCACGGTTTGAATGCCACCCACCAGGTCCGAGAGCGTCGGATTCACCAGCAGGTTGCCCAGTGAGTTTCCATGCGCCGTCGCCACCAGTTGCACACCACGTTCCGCGATAGTGCGGGCCGCCGCGGCCTCCAGCTCGGTGCCAATCTCGTCGATAACGATCACCTGAGGCATATGGTTCTCCACCGCCTCAATCATCACCGCGTGCTGCTCAGCCGTGCGTGCCACCTGCATGCGGCGCGCCCGTCCAATTCCGGGGTGCGGAATATCGCCATCGCCCGCGATCTCATTTGAGGTATCTACCACTACTACCCGTTTATTCGCCTCGTCCGCCAGGACGCGCGCTATTTCACGTAACAGGGTGGTCTTACCCACACCTGGACGACCAAGAATCAAGATGGATTGGCCCTGTTCGACAATATCACGGATGAGCGCTATACTGCCGAGTACCGCTCGACCAATACGGCAGGTCAGGCCGACTACTTTTCCTTTGCGATTGCGCAGCGCGCTGATACGGTGCAGGGTGCGTTCGATACCAGCGCGGTTGTCGTCACCAAATTCACCGATGTGCTCGACCACATATACGAGGTCAGCCTCGGTCACTGGCTGAGTACTTAGGATCACCTCCCCGTCCGGGAATCGGCCCTCTGGTAGACGACCGAGGTCCATTACGATTTCCAGAAGTTCGCTCCGGTTATCTAGCTGGTTGACCGCGTCGTGGATCGCGGGCGGCAACGTTACTAGCAGAGCTTCCAGGTCATCAGTGATCACGTGTTGCATAAGCAGTTTATCACCTCGTTATTTTGCGCGAATTGACCGTCCCCAGGCCCTTCACGCCATATATAACGCGCTGCTCCAAAGCGGGGACGCCGCGAGGGCTCATAGCGAGCAGGGCTATGTGGCGCACGAGCAGGGCCCTGGTCAGGGTGTGCTCGAAGCCACTGGCACACAGCGCGTCGATAACGAAGGTTTCGTACTCCCTCACCTGACAAGCGATGGGGCGCACGCTTCCTTCTAGAAGCCGGTGAGCGCCAAACTGGAGGAGCGGTTCTGCCAGTTCGGCATGTTCAGGATGGACGATAAGAAAGAGCTGGTGGGGTGCCGAGCCATGTCCTCGACAGATCCGCAACCAGGCCCCTAAACGCACGCCGACATCACAGACGTAGCTTTCATCGCCCTGTGAAAGAAACGATGGCAATGGTCGTAATGAACCGACGTGTAGCCTAGCGCATTCCTCGCTGTTATCCAGCATTTCGGCCATCTGCACCCGTTGGGGGGTGACGGCGTTGAAGAGCTGGTGCAGGCCCCATGCGTGATGAGGATGCCAGCGTTGTAACGAAGAAAGGGTGCCAGAGGTTTTCAGCGCAACTGTGTCCGGGTCGAGCATATACGTCAACTGGCGGGCATAGCGCTGAAAACTGACCTTCTGGAAAAGCTCCATTTCGGGCAGCTCGTCCTCAACCTTCGCGAAAACACGGAGAATGCCATGCGTTGGCGCCGCTCCCAACACATATTCAAGCAGCGCGCTGAGTATCTCGTCTCCGGACGTTTCGCTATTGGCCATCGAAGCAAGGTAGGACACATCCCAGGCCTTCCGCGCGGGCCGTTCGCGCACCTGGGCAAAACCGAGGAGACGCCAGTGATCTTCACAGATCCACGTGCGTGCAGCGGGGTTGACGGGGAGCATATTTTTAAAGGCGCGCGGAAGCACCATACGATTCTCTGCCTCTTCCTGCCAGCACACAAAGTTCGCAAAATCATGTTGCTTGCTCCGCGTGCGCCGGTCGATGGCATAGATGATCCCCGGCAGGTCTACGTATAATACCGGTCGTATCATCAGTGCTCCCGCGCGCCTGGGTAGGGGCCTATGGATAAAATCTAAGGCTTCTTCACCACTCAAAGCCTGCTATGTTGTTGTGTTCGTCCCCTACGTTCTGGCGCTCTGTACTAGACGCAGAAAGTAGTCGTGAAAGCGTGCATCTCCTGCCACCTCGGGGTGAAACGCCGTACCCAGCAACGGCCCCTGACGCACAGCCACGATGGTTCCATCATCGAGCCTGGCCAGCACCTGCACCTCTGGACCCACCGCCTCAACAGAGGGACCACGGATGAAGAATGCGTGAAAGGGCGCTTCTCCCAACTCTGGCACCGAGAGATCGGTTTCAAAACTCTCCCGCTGACTGCCAAAAGCGTTACGGCAAACGCGAATATCCATCGAGGCCAGCAAAGGCTGACCGACGAGCGCGTTGTCCGTTTCCCGTGCTAACAAAATTAACCCCGCACAGGTTCCCCACACGGGAACCCCCTGGCCGATGAGCTGCTGCAACGGCTCTTTTAAAGCGTACAGCTCCATCAGCTTTCCGATAGTGGTACTTTCGCCACCTGGTAATATTATACCATCTAAATTGCTCAAGTGCTGAGGGAGTTTAACTATCACTCCCTCAACCTCAACATCAAGTGTCTGCGCAGCCCTGTGGAGCGCCTTCAGATGGGCCTCGAAATCGCCCTGCAATCCCAAGATGCCAATGCGCAGCTTCTTCTTTACACTATACGGAGCATCCGCTCTCTGAGTTGCATGTTCGGCCATGCTACCACCCACGCGGCGCCATCTGCTCCTCAGGCGTGAGGCTGCTGGCGGTGCGACCAACCATCGGTTCGCCCAGGTTGCGTGACACTTCGGCCAGGATATCCGCATCTTGATAATGGGTGGTGGCCTTGACGATGGCTTTGGCCCGCTTTAGAGGGTCGCCGGACTTGAAGATGCCGGACCCCACAAAAACGCCCTCGGCCCCCAGGCGCATCATCAGCGCGGCGTCCGCAGGGGTGGCGATGCCCCCGGCTGAGAAGTTGACGACGGGCAGCTTGCCGCTGCGGGCCACTTCACAAACCAGCTCATACGGCGCGCCCAGGTCTTTGGCGGCGGTCATCAACTCCTCTTCGGGCAGACTGTGCAAACGCCGCAGATCGTCCATGATCGTGCGCATATGCCGCACCGCCTCGACGACATCGCCCGTGCCCGGCTCGCCTTTGGTGCGCAACATCGCCGCGCCCTCGCCTACGCGCCTCAACGCCTCACCCAGATTGCGCGCGCCACACACAAACGGCACTGAGAATTGGTGCTTGTTGACGTGGTAGCCCTCGTCCGCTGGCGTCAAGACCTCGGATTCGTCGATGCAATCAATGCCCAGCGCCTGCAAAATCTCGGCCTCGACAAAATGCCCGATGCGACACTTGGCCATCACGGGAATCGTCACCGCCTCTTTAATGCGAATGACCAGCTCCGGGTCGCTCATACGCGCCACCCCGCCGTGCGCGCGAATATCGGCGGGCACCCGTTCCAGCGCCATCACAGCGCAGGCCCCGGCCTCTTCCGCAATCTTAGCCTGCTCAGCGTTGACCACATCACAGATCACGCCGCCCTTGAGCATCTCTGGAAAACTCCGTTTCACTTGAATGGTACCTGTTTGCTTTTCCACCATGAATAAACCTCCCTGGCTTATATAAATGAATATCTCTTTGACCAGAGCATAGCATTTTGGCTGGCCTTTGTGTACAGCCAAGTGCCCTTGCTAGGACCAGCCATAGAGATAATTGGCCGCTCTGCACACCTGATGAGGAAAGCGCTCGATCTGAGAAATAGTTGTTACCTTCCCCCCAATTTCTGTGTTATCACTACCAGTATTCAACTTTGCACTACTTGTTGGAAAATGAGATACCCAGATGTGGATATCTCAGTAGATGCTTGCGCCTTTTTTAAAGGAGTAAGGAGCACGGTATGGTTCAATTTCTCATCAAACGGCTGATTGGACTGCTCTTTGTGGTCGTTGGGGTGACGTTTATCACCTTCATCATGGGCTACCTCGCGCCCGGAGATCCGATCACCAATCTGTTGGGCCAGCACTTCACCAAAGCTGCCTACAACACGCTCAGACATGCCTACGGCATGGATCTGCCCTGGTGGCAACAGTACCTCAACTTTTTGCGCAATCTCTTTACCTTCAACTTTGGCCTCTCATTTGAGACGCGGGGACGTCAGGTCTCCGATATCCTGGCCAGCGGCGTGCCGATCTCGATGGAACTGGACCTCTGGGGTCTACTCCTGACAGTGGTCGTGGGTGTTCCGCTGGGTGTCGTCTCTGCTCTGAAGGCCAACACCTGGGTCGATACTACCAACATGGGGATTATGCTCTTCCTGTTTGCCATCCCGATCTTCGTGATGGCGGTCTTCGCACAGGTCTTTATTGTCTGGCTCAACAATATTGGCCTCTCCTGGCCCGTCGCCAACTGGGGCACGCCCTGGGCCTATAGCTGGAGCGATATCCAGTCCAAGCTGGCCCCTATCCTCGTCTTCGCCGCTGGCGGCGTCGCGTTCTTCGCCCGCCTGGCTCGCACGACGATGCTGGATGTCTTGCGTCAGGACTATGTGCGCACCGCCCGCGCCAAAGGTCTGCGCGAGAACGTCGTCATTTATCGCCATGCCCTGCGCAACGCGATGATCCCGCTGGTGACGGTCTTTGGGACGGCTCTAGGAGGACTGGTCGCTGGTGCCTTTTTTATTGAGCAGATCTTTAATATTCCAGGGATTGCGAGCATCACCCTCAACTCCGTCGGCGCACGCGACTATCCGGTCATCCAGGCTACCACGGTCCTGCTGGCCATCACGGTTGTGCTGGGCAATCTGATCTCGGATGTGCTGTACTCGGTTGTTGATCCACGTATTAAGGTTGAGTAACCAACCCATCGGGGCATGCTGTGGATCGCGCGTTTAGGGAAATAAATTCAGGCTCAATCTCAAGGCGTGATCCACACGCGCCAGTTCGTCGCTGCTAATCGAGCCGCGTTTGCGTAACAGACGTGATTTCTCAATCGTCATCACCTGCTCGCATTTGACATCCGTGGAGTTGCTCAGCCCATTCTCAGGCGTGGGCGTAATGCGCACATGCAGGGGCAGCTCGCGTTCTGTGCGGCTCATCGAGGCCACGATGGTCAGGGGATAGCTGGTGGATGCATTGCCGCGATCATTCTGAATGACCAGGGCCGGACGTGTGCCCTGCTGTTCGGCTCCACGGCCAGGGGACCAGTTGACGTCCCAGATCTCACCACGCCGGGGACTGGGAGGCACAACAGGACGCGTCTCGCTCTGCTGAATGCCGGGCGCGGTTATCTTCGCCTCACTACTCATGCGCTTAAACACCTTATATTCTCTGTTGTGGGTTGTTCTGCTGTCTCACAGGGCTGAAGCTGATTGTCTTCAAGCCACCATACCTTCCTGGCCGGCGGCAAAAAAGAAACGGGCATCATCAAGGGTTTCTGGGAGGGTACCGAGGTAGGCGTAGGCTTCATCGAGTGTATGGCTGAGGGCTGAGAGTTCCTGTTCGCGTTTCTGGAGAATGGCCGCCTTTAACTGCTCATAATTATCCTGGCGCATTAGCTCCATAATGGTCTCGACTACATCTCCGAGGGAGGATTCGAGTTCAACTGCGAGGGCTTTGAGTTCTTTATGCTGGATCGAAGGGATCTGTATCGATTTGCGGACCAAACTGTCATGACGATAAAAATCCGGTTGTACGACGGCCATGAAACTGCCTCCTGTTCCTAACACGAACGGCTTTTATCCTCTTTCAATTGTATCTGGTCGTTGCGAAAAAGTCAATCGATATAGTGTCTTTTAGCTACGTTCTTCCCGCCAACAGGTGGAAAATAGTGGACTGGCGCCCTACGTATAGCCTGTGAAGCTGTCTGAGAGCGCCGCGCAAGTATCTACAATTGTTGGGGCACGACCTGGCTCATGATCTGGAGCACATCGACGCGACTGAGCTTGCCTGCACCACTCGCCAGGGCGTCAAGGGTGGCGTAGGCAAGCGCGAGCGGCAGGGCGCAAAAGTCCAGCACAGGACCAGGCGGCAGGACGCTGGTGTAGGCGTCGGCCAGGGCCAGGTTGCGGCGCGCATAGGCGTGCATGTCCTCTGCCTGCCAGCCTCGCGGGAAAAAATCGACGCCGCGCGCGACATCTTCCGCGTGGTTGCGCAGGATGTTCACCGCTTGCAGGCCACGACCGAAACCAACCGCGTGGGCGCGATTCGACTGCGTGCCGTTGTACCAGGCCCACAAATCTGAGAGCAACAATCCAACACAGCCAGCCACCCCGAAGGTGTAGCGGTCCAGGTCCGCTTCACTCTGGATGCTCCAGCCGTTAACAACCCACTGCGCCATGCGATCCGCCATCGCCGCCGTCGCGTCCCAGATCCGGGGCGCGATAGTGGCGGGAGCGAGCATGGCCCACTCGCCAATGCGCAACGTGACCTCCGCCAATTCAGCCTGACAGCTCTCCAACACCTGCCCAAAGTCGCCGGGCCGAAACGTGGTTTGCAGCATCTGGCTGATCCCGCGCAACAATGTGGCCTTCGTGCCCTGATCCAGCCGGGCATGGTCCTCCACTTCGTCGATGGCGCGCAGGCACAAATAGCCCGCCATGACCGCCTCCTGTAAGTCGCCTGGCAAACGGCTGATCGGCAGATAAAACGTCCGACTGGTCTCTTCCAATATGTCCAACGCATCCTTGTTCATACTCACTCTCTTTACCTTTCCTTTCTCTTTAGCACAAAATATAGTAATTACTCTTTCTGCATGAAATCGATCATGGCTTCCAGGCCAGCACGGGCACGTATGGCGGGATCGTTGCGCGCTGTCGCGACCTGCGCGAGGGCCAGACGCGCCTGCTGACATTGCCGGGCGAGAAACTGCCGACAGTATTCCCTCGTCTCTGTGCGGGCAAAGATGGCGAAGATCTCCTGCACATGTTCGCCGTTGATAGGATTCGCCTGGCTGTAGATGCGCGTCAGGCTCAACTGATCGGCTGGTTGGGCATACTGGAAGGCGTGGATGATGGGCAGGCTTTTCTTGCGCCGATAGATGTCCCCGGCTGGCTGCTTGCCCGATTCTGTCGCGCTCGCCCAGATGCCTAACATATCGTCGCGTACCTGAAAAGCCAGCCCTAAGGCGTGCCCAAAACGCGCCAGGCCAGCGCTCAACTCCGGCTTGCGGCTCCCCAGCAGCGCCCCCATCTCGGTGGCGCAGCTCATCAAGATGGCCGTCTTGCGGCTAATCATCTCCTCGTAACTGGCGAGCGAAACCTGCCGCTGCTGTTCAAACGACATGTCGAGATGTTGCCCTTCGGTGAGCTTGAGCAGGGCGCTGTCAAAAAGCCGGGCCAGGTGTAGCGCGGTAGCAGGCTCGACCCCGGCATCCAGTACTTTCCAGAGGTGCAGCCGCGTCAGGGCAAAGAGCGCGTCTCCCACCAGAATGGCTTGCGGAATGCCCCAGATGGACCAGACGGTAGGGCGATGGCGGCGCTCAACATCCCCATCCTGAATGTCATCGTGCAGTAAGGTGAAATTGTGTGCCAGTTCTAGCGCGGCTGCCGCGGGCAAAGCTGGTCGTAGAGGCGGTTCCTGGGCAGCCCCCGCCCCCGTTTGCTCCTGTGACCAGGCCAGTTCATAGCTCAAGAGGAGCAGTTTGGGGCGCAACAGCTTGCCCGGATGCCCTTCGGTTGGCTGCAACTGCTGATCGACCCAGCCAAGATGATACTGGATCTGCCCATAGATCTTGCTCAGCGTGTCATCGCTGACCCCTGGAGCCTGCGACACGTTTTGCATCCCTATTGCCCGGCGCAGTTCCTGAATGATTTCCTGATGATACCGTTGCAAAACTGTTTGGATCGAATAGACTGTGGTCATTGGCGAAGAGAGGCGCTCCTTCTGGGTTCTACACGCCTCTCACTCCTTTCTTCTGCCTTTACTCCTAGTATGAAGCATTTTCACATTAAAGCGAAGGAGACAAATATGCCGGGTTTCTGCGAGAAAAAATCTTCTGAGAACATGATACTGACGGCACAAAATCTCCCGCGCGCGGATGTGATGGGCATGGGTTAGCAACTTCCGGCCAGGGCCATCGTCGGGAAGATGTGCCGATACAGATGGTAATTGATGTAGAAGTCGCGTGGGAAGCCCGTACCCGTATACTCGCGTTCTTCCCAGGTGCCGTTGACCTGGCGGGCGCGCAGATATTCCAGACCGCGCAGGCAGGCGGCGTGCCGACCCAGACCGGCCATCTGAAGGGCTAGCACAGCCCAGGCCGTTTGCGAAGGCGTGCTCTGGCCCATGCCCGCGAACGACCAGTCTGCATACGAGCAGCAGGATTCACCCCAGCCGCCATCCTCGTTCTGCCGCCTCAACAGCCAGTTGGCACCCTTATCGAGCATGTCCTGCACGCCGTACTCCCTTTCACGTAGCGCGGCAAGGGCTGAGATCACGCACCACGTCCCGTAGAGGTAGTTGACACCCCAACGTCCAAACCAGCCACCATCTGGCCGCTGCGTTTGCCGCAGATAGCTAAGCGCGGCCTGAATCACCTGCTCCTGACCGGGCGTATCAACGCGAGCCAGCATCTCCAGCACGTGGGCCGTCACGTCCTCAGAAGGTGGGTCCAGCAACGCCCCGAAATCGGCGAAGGGCAGACGGTAGACCAGCTCACGCGTGTTGTCCTTATCAAACGCTCCCCAGGCGCCGTTGCGCGAACGCGTGACCAGCACCCAGCGCACAGCGCGCTCGATGGCGGCGTGTGTGGCTGGCTCCGTGCTGGATGCGAGCAGGGCCAGCACGACCACGGCGGTGTCGTCGATATCGGGATAGATGTCGTTCTCGAATTCAAAAGCCCAGCCGCCACATGGCACCGAGGAGCCACAGCGCACCTGCCAGTCGCCGCCCCTGCTGATCTGTTCGCGCAAAATCCACTGGACCGCGCGCTGGATGCCTGGATGCTCGCGTTCCACACCAGCACTGCGCAGAGCTAGCAACGCCCAGGCGGTATCCCAGACCGGGGACATGCAGGCCTGCAAGCGCCAACCGCCCTCGTCTTCCAGCGCGAACCCGTCTAATCCCTCGATGCCTTTGCGCATCACTGGATGGTCGAGGCCCATACCCTCCAAAGAGAGGGCGATCAGCGAATAGACCCACGGCGGTTGGATACCGCCCCAACTGCCATCCATCTCCTGATGCTCCACGATCCACTCAATTATCCGTCGTCGGGCCTGGGCGCGACCGGGCTGCCAGGGCAACGTCTCGTACAGCTTGAGCAGCTTATCGGCCCACCAGAACAGCCCTGAGCCGGGGACGCGCCTGAGCAATCTCCCGCTGCCTGGCACTACCAGTTCCGAGACGCTACAGCCCAGATCCCTGACCGGACGCCGCGAGATGACGATCAGCAGAGGCGCGATGGTGCCACGTGCCCAGCACGCGAAGTCGTAGAGGTTGAGCGGCACCCAGGGCGGCAGGTAGACCAGTTCCGGTGGCATGCTGGGCACGCCCGACCAGGGATACTGCCCGAAAAGTGCCAGCCAGATTTTGGTGAAGACCCTGGCCTGCGCTACCCCGCCTTGCTGGTGAATCATCCTGAGCGCCCGCTGCATCTCGTCGCTGCCCGCGTCAACTCCCAGCACTTTGAGCGCGACATACGCCTCGATGGTTGTGCTCAGGTCGGCGGGACCGTCGAAGTAGAGCGCCCACGAGCCGTCCGCGCGCTGCTGGCCCAGGATATGCCGCGCCGCCCCGTCCCTGATGCGCTCCAGGCTGAGTCCCAGAAAACGCAGCAACAAGACATGCTCTGCTGTCATCGTCACGTTCGTTTCCAGTTCGCCGCACCACCAGCCCGCCTCGTCCTGGCGCTCCAACAACCATTGCACTGCCTGATCCAATGCCTGTTTCACATGCGGGTCTGCTTCAGTGATGGTCTTCGCCTTATACATCCATCCCACCTTTCAGAAGAAAAAAGACACCATATAATGGTCAGATCATTTTCTCGACCTGACCAGCACTGCTCTCTACTTTTTCCAGTATAGCAAGCAACGCTACTCTATACGATCTTTTCGGTCCCTCTATACCATAGATGGAGAGATTACTCCACTTCACTACAAGCGAAATAAACGAATTATTATATCGCAATGCATTATAAACACTCAATTTGCTCCATCCTGCTACGCTATATGTGGAATAGTATACGAAAGCAGCCCATGACATACAGGTTCTTTTAGTGTGTGGAATGGGAAGGAGAAGCAACGATGGCAATCACTTTGCGCCAAAACATGCATATCGCGGCATATATCGCGCGGCAACGTTTGCAGGGACGCGAGAAATTTCCCCTGGTTTTACAACTGGAGCCGCTCTATCAGTGCAACCTGGCCTGCGCCGGGTGTGGCAAAATTCAGCATACGCAGGATATTCTGGCGCGGCGCCTCTCGGTTCAGCAGTGTATCGACGCGGTTGAAGAGTGTGGCGCGCCCATCGTCTCTATCGCCGGCGGGGAGCCGCTCATCCATCGGGAAATCGCGCAGATTGTGGCTGCTCTGGTCGCGCGCAAACGTTTTATCTATCTCTGTACAAACGCGATCCTGATGCAGAAAAAGCTCGATCAATTCACGCCGTCCCCCTACTTCTCCTGGTCGGTGCATATCGACGGCCTGCGCGAGCGCCACGACCAATCGGTAGACCGCCAGGGGGTTTTCGATAAGGCTATCGAGGCCATCAGGGAGGCTCAGCGGCGCGGCTTCCGGGTGACGACCAACACGACGTTCTTCACGCAGGACAACGCGGCCAGCATTCGCGACGTGCTCGACTTCTTGAACGACGATGTGCGCGTCGATGCTATGCAGATTTCGCCGGGCTACGCTTACGAGAAGGCCCCGGATCAGGAACATTTCATGGGCGTTGAGTGCACGCGTGAGGTCTTCCGGCAGGCCTTCGCCGACGGCAGACGCAAGAAGTGGCGCCTGAACCACTCGCCGCTGTTCCTGGATTTTCTGGAAGGCAAGACCGACTTTGCCTGTACCGCCTGGGGCATCCCCAGCTATTCGGTGCTGGGCTGGCAGCGGCCCTGCTACCTGCTGTCCGATGGCTACGCCAGCTCCTACAAAGAGCTGGTCGAGACCACCAACTGGGAGCAGTATGGGCGTGGCAAAGACCCGCGCTGCGCTAATTGCATGGCCCATTGCGGCTACGAACCGTCGGCAGTGAACGCCACGATGAAGTCGCCCCGCGAAACTATGCGTGCCACGCTCGATGTGTTACGCGGCAGCCTGGGCAGGTAAGAGGCAGATAAAACTGATGGATGAGCAGCTATCACACACAACGGGAGGCGGCGAAACCGTTTTCCTGACAGGGGCCAGCGGCTTCGTAGGGGGCCACATCCTGCGCGCTCTGTTGGCGGCGCGCTATCGCGTGCGGGCGCTGGTGCGGCCAGGTTCACGACCGCTGCCCCGGCTGGAGGGATGCATACCTGTCGAGGGCGACCTTCTCAGCCCCGGCGAGCTGGTCCAGCACATGGCCGGGTGTCGCTATCTGATCCACACAGCGGCCCTCTATTCTTTTGCGCCGGGCATGCGACGCGACATTTTCCCCACCAATGTGCGCGGCTGTGCTGGTCTGCTGGAAGCGGCGCGTCTGGCAGGCATTGAGCGCGTCGTCGTCACCTCCAGCTCGGCAACTGTGGGGCCGGGCAGCAGAGCACAACCAGCCACCGAGGATGATTGGGCCAGCGAGGACAGCGCCTCCGCCTATCATCTCTCGAAGGTGCAGCAAGAACGCGTCGCTTTGGCCGCTCAGATCCCGGTTGTGCTCGTCCTGCCGACCATGCCAGTGGGGCCGGGTGACTGGCGACCAACCCCCACCGGCAAGATGCTCGTGGATTTTATGCGCGGACACATCTTTGCCACGCTGGGCGGCGGCTTGAACGTCGTGGCCGTAGAGGATGTTGCCAGGGCGCACGTGCTGGCCCTGCAATATGGGCGTCCGGGGGAACGATATCTGGCGGGCGGCGAAGATATGGACATCTCCGAACTCTGGCAACGTCTGGCCCAGATTTGTGGGCGAGCAGCTCCAACCGCGCGCATTCCCTTTCCACTGGCCCTGACCCTCGGTCTGGCTGATGACCTGCGCTGCCGACTTTTGCCCCGTCACGGCAATGGTCTGGCCGCACCGCTGATTCCCCTCGAAGGCGTGCGTATGGCTCGCCACACCATGTATGCCAGTTCCGCCAAAGCACAGACCGAGCTTGGCTACACCCCCACGCCGGTCAATCAGGCTCTGGAGCGGGCTGTACGCTGGTATCGCGACAACAGATATGCGCTCTAATGGGCACGCAGAATATAGAGATCCTGGCCCCCACCTGGCTGGAGTACCGGGCGGTGCGCCGCGTGCTCCCTCGCGCGCGCGCAAGCTGGACGGGCATGCGCCTGGCGCGTTGGCAGGGGACGCAGCAGGGGTCGCCCGTGGTTGTGTGTGGCCTGGCGGGAGCGCTCGCAACGGACCTTCCACCGGGCACGATCCTGATCCCTGAACGGATTGGTCTGGTGGATGGTAGCAGCTTGTCTTGCGATCCCGTACTGGTCCAGTCCCTGACAGCAGCCGCGCGGTCCATGTCCTTTCAGCCTGACAGCAGGCCGTTGCTGACCGCCCCCACCCTGATTGTTGACGCGGAGCGCCAGCCCTGGCTCCAACGGGGCTTCGTCGCCGCCGACATGGAAACCGGCCTGCTCGCGGGGCGCAACCTGCGCGTGGCGACCATCCGCGTCGTGCTGGACACTCCCAACCATGCCCTCTCCGCTGATTGGCTGCGACCCACGCGGGCCATGCTGCACCCCTCGCTCTGGCGCGAACTGCTCTGGCTCAGCCGCGTGGCTCCCCGCTACGCCCTGCGCGCCGCCTACGTGCTCAAAGCCGCCTCTGGCGCTGGCTGGTAAGCCAGAGAGTCGAGCACGCCAAACAATCTGCTGACGCCTGCCTTCCTTCCTCACGCCCCGCGTGCGTCTGCCAGATTTCGCCTCCCATCTGCTCTTGCTCGTGCATTTGCCCGAATGCGCAAGTGGTAATGTAACACAAAGAGCCAAAAGTCATAGTTCCCTCGCCTTTCCATCACGCTCAAACCTTCCCTCTGTCTGCGATGATACACGCCCACATACCCAGACACATAGCGTTGACCTTTGACGCTATACTTGATCCATCCAACTCTATCATAAATGACGATGTGATCTTTATTCAGGAAGCCTGGACCCAATGTTGAAATTCTTGCAAACATCCAACAAATCACGTATCCGCCGCCTTGCTCTGCCGGGGGCTGGCCTGGTGCTGGCCGGAGGACTCTTGCTCGGCAGCAATAGCCTCGGTCTGCTCAGCGCGCGCGCTCATCAGCCACAGAGCACAGTCGCGCGCGCCCTGAGCCACACAGCCGCGAGCACGACAACGCATACGCTGCCCGCGCCGGCACTCGGTCCCAGCCTCATCCCCGTATCCCCGGCCACGGTCAGCCCCGCGCTTCAGCAGCAGGGGATCGCACGGTTGCAGGCCTTTCAGCAGCAGATCGCGCTGATGCAGCAATTTGGCGGCGCGGTCAGCCTCTACCAGCAACAATATAGCAGCGACCAGCAGGCGCTGACCTCGGCCCAAACGGACGCGAATTATCAGGCCGCGCTGACCGCGCTCAACGGGCATGTCTCGGCCATCCAGATCCCCGCGCTCAAAACTGAGGCGCTGAGTCTGCAACAACAGCTTGAGCAGCGCGCGACGGCCTGGAGCAGCCAGCACATCTACTTCGATAGTTATGATGGCAAAACCTATAATCTCGGCTATGAATATCAGGCCGTCGCTCAGTATCCCACGCAAAACCTGTTGGACAGCGCCAAGAGCGTCGCCGACTACCAATGTATCGTCGGACAGCTCCAGGGCTGGCTGGCCGACTTTGCCGCCTACACCACCAATTTCACCGATCCGACGCCCTATAACCAGATCCACACCACCGACCTGCAACGCATGCAGCAGGAGGGCGCCACCACAGGTCAGACAATCGTGGTCTCGCTCGCGGAACAGGCTATGCGCGTTTACCAGGACGGCAAGCTGGTCAACGCCTTCCAGATAGTGACGGGCATGCCCGGTCACGCCAGTCTGCCCGGCAACTGGTGGATCGAGAGCAAACTTACCAATACCACCTTCACCTCTGGCAAACAGCCCGGCCAGCAGGGATACTATCCGCCCACACCCATCGCCCTCGCCATGCAGTATCACAGCGCCGGTTACTTTATTCACCAGAGCTGGTGGCGCAGTCAGTATGGGCCGAACAACCAGTTTCCGCACCTGGACTCTGCTGGCACCTCTTTCGCCTACGAAGGATCGCACGGCTGCATCAACATGAGCACCACCGACGTGACCTGGCTCTACGCCTTCGCCCAGGTCAATTCGACCAGAGTGCTCGTGTATTAGCACCTCCTGAAATCCGTGGAGGCGTTGAAGAGGGCGGAGCCGGGGATGCTGGCCTGCGCGTTTTTCAATGGGACGGTTGGTGTACACGACTAGAAAAAACGCGTTCTATCGGTCATAATGAAGAGAGACGATTTGTTCTGCACTATCGTCTCTCCTCGCGGTTGAACTGGTCCATGATGGGCCACTGTGCTTCTAAAGAGCAAAGGAGTGTATCAGATGCTCAAACCGTACACCGCTGTCGGGCTTATCCCCACCGTGCGTGGTATTCGCACCCGCGCGGACATCGCGACGAACCTTGAACACCTCTCGCACCTGGTCAAAGCGGCTGCCTGGCTGTCGAGCCTCGACCTTCCTGTGCGCCTGATCGCGTTTCCCGAAGGTGCATTGCAGGGCTTCAACGATGAGGTGCTGGACCTGGATCACGTGCAATTCGCCAGGGAATGCGCGATTGACATTCCCGGCCCGGAGACCGAGGCGTTGGGCAAGATCGCCCGCACCTATAACGCGTTTATCATGGCGCAGGCGAAGGCCAGGCACCCTGAGATCAAGGATCGGTTCTTTAACGTCGGCTTTATTCTGGACCCGCAGGGCGAGGTGATCCTGCAACACTACAAGGTTTCGCCGCTTTTTCCCGTGGAGCATTCGGTCTGCCCGCACGATATCTACGACTGGTGGATCGAGCGCTACGGGCGCAACCTGCAAGCCTTCTGGCCGGTAGTTGATACAGAGATCGGGCGCCTGGGCATTATGATGGCTAACGAAGGCTCGTACCCCGAAAACGCCCGCGCCCTGGCCATGAACGGTGCCGAGGTGGTGTATCGCGCCTCGTATCCCCATCCCGCCACCGGCAACGAGATCTTCGAGATCCAGAGCCGGGCGCGGGCACTCGACAACAATATGTATCTGGTCGCGCCCAACATGGGCACCTATTACCTTTTCCCCGAAGAGAGCACGCCGATTGATACCTTTGGCGGGCGCTCGTTTATCATCAACTACAAGGGCCAGATCGTGGGGCGGCAGGACTACGGCGCCGGATCAACCTACGTGGGCGGGGTGATCGATATCGAGGCCATGCGCGACCATCGCTCCCGCGCTCAGTGGGATAACTGGATGAAAGATCTGCGCACAGAACTCTACCAGTTGCTCTACGAACAGCCCATTTATCCCAAAAACCTCTATCTTGAGCGCGCACCCATGAAGCACGCCGAATATCACGATGAGGTTATTGAAGGTCAGATTCGCCTGATGCATGAACGCGGCATCTGGGTGAAACCGGAGCGTTAGAACATTCAGGGCGTGGGAAGCGGTTGCAGGGCGCGTAAGACCTTGAAGCGCGTATTACCGCTCACTTCTTCGACGCTGCCAAAACACGCGCGCAGGGTCGGTTCGTATTTTAAGAAACGGTTGGCCACGAGATAGAAGCGGCCACGGGGACGCAACACTGTGGCCGTTTCGTGGATCAGACGTTCGGCGATGCTGGTGGTCTGGATGCCGCCCAGATGGAAGGGCGGGTTCATGGCCACCAGGTCGAAACGCTGTGCGCGCGCGGCCTGAACCCCATCGCTGGCCAGCGTCTGCGTGTTGGTCAGGCCGCGCGTCTCAAGCAGCTTGCGAGTGGCATCCACACTGGCCAGGCTGACATCTAGCAGCGTTACGTGACCCTTGCTGGCAAGCGCGGCGATATGCGCGCCGATAAAGCCCGCGCCACAGCCCAGGTCGAGGGCAAGATCGGTTGCATGCACCTCCAGCGTCTCCAGGAGCAGGCTGGTGCCCTCGTCCAGCTTTCCCTCGGCAAAGGGGGCCAGGGTTGGCGCGGTAAGGTTGTGAGCCAGCGTTGGTCCTTTCACCGCGGCGATTACGCGTCGCCCCTTGCTGATTTCAAGCGTCTCCAGGTTGCCGAACAGTTCCTGCACGCGCTTGCCCAGCGATAAAATACCGCGGTCTTTTGCCCCCTCGACATAGAGCCGTCCGCCGGGCTTGAGCGCGTAGGCGGCCAGTTGCACGGCATAGTGCATCCAGGCATTGTTGGGTTGGTAGAGAATATTCAGCACTGCCGTATCCATCGTTGCGGGCGGCTCGTGCGCGCTATATACGTGGAAAGGCACGTGGCGCGCGGGTGGACGGCTCTTACCCATCTGTTGGATCGTCGCCAATGCCTGCTCAGCCGCGGCCAGATTATCCTCAGCCAGCAGCAGTGCGCCCGCGCTGATCTGCTGAGCCAGGAGCGGCAGACATGGATCAGCCGCAGAGTTCAAGAGCAGCACGTGTTCAGCCAGGGTGCAGTGGAGCGTCGTGGTGAGTAGAGAGTGCAGCATAGGATGGACCTCTATCGTTCATCGTGTTTTGCCCAGATCATACCACATTGCGGGCTGGACGCGCTCAGTCCCTCTACTATGTCGCCTGAGCACCAATCACCCTCTATGGCGCGCTCAGCCAGTGCATACACCGCCTGTCTCGTGTGGCGCGCTGGTGAGGGGCGTTTTATTGCAATGGGCCGACTTCTACGGATGAGCCTGGGAATTGTACTACTCTACACTACAGATCAGCCCCAGGCCTTGCGCAGCGGCCATATCGACGGCCTGATGGAAGTCGGAGGCGTAGAAAGGCAGGACCTCATCGACCAGGCGCGTGCTGTCGGCCTGGCTGGGGTGCTGGTAGCGGAAACGCAGATAATCGGCCTCGGCCTCGGTCTGATCGGGATCGTTGACACCGCGCAGGGCAGTGCCCAGGCTCCAGACCTCATCGGGGGTTAAATAGCCGATGAAGACGCCATATGGTTCGCTTGGCTCGTAGCCAAAAGGCATCCCGCGCCGACCACAGGCCAGATATTCAAAGAGCGCCAGCGCGCGCGTAGACACAGTCGCCAGCCAGCCGCGCAGTTGCAGCGTGTTGGGGTGCGTGCCAATCGAGACTCCGCCAGGCATGGGTTGCGTATACTCCTCCATATCCTCCTCGTCCTCTTCTTCGTCGTCCTCTTCCGTATCATCGTAGGCGAATTTGATTTCGCCGGTGCGCCAGGGGGTGCGCTCGGACGTGAGTGGCTGCGTCTCCGGGTCTGCGTGGTCCTCTGGTTGCTGGTGCAGACGCTCGGTATTGAGCCGGACCTGCTCATTGATTTCACGGGCAAGGTCGCCCAGGCCAGCCTCGTTCAGCAGCGAGAGCACCTCGCTGCGCTCGACCTGTGGAACCGCTTGCCAGGCCGCCTCTTCTTCCTTCGCGTGTTCTACCGGTGTTGTAGCGGGTTGCTTGTACTCATCCTGACTCCAGGGCAGGCAGTAGGTCTCGATCAGCGCGCCCCAGATCGCGCGAATGGCCTCAGGACTCTGATAGAGCTGAGGTGCGTGTTTATACATATAGCGATCACTGAGCGAAGTGAACTGATCGGCGGAACAGAGCTTCAGGTACTCGCGGCGGCTGTAGGGGCCAAGCGGCAGGGTATCCGCGAAAGCTTTGGCGCGTGGCCAGATGCGCGCCCGTTGCAAGGGAGCGGGAATAAAAGCCTCTTCACGGGCACAACGCGTCTCTTTAAAGAGTCGATAAATCTCGCTCTCGTCGCGTTGGATCAGCCAGTGTTCAAAGGCCGGCATGATATGTTCTGAGTAGGCCTCCCAGTTAAACCCATGCACCTGTACAACCATGCTCGCTCTTCCCTATCTCCGCGTTTTCTCGACACAACACTCGAACCATAGAATCATACTATACAGTATACCATCGAGATGCAGCTAAGCAGGCTTGAAGGGCAGCTATCCCACCCATAAAGGGTATTCTCATTTCATTTTGCCCAATCAGAATTGGGTTTGCCCGTCTGAGGTGGCCGCGCAGGCTGGTTCTGCTGGCCGTACTGACGGAGCATCTCGTTCATATAGGGATCAGCGGGCGCCTGTTGCCCGCTTGAGGGAATAGGCGTCGATGGTGGTTGACCACTCAAAGGGTGGGGAGTCGCCGGTTGTTTGCCGCCAAAGCCACTGCGCTGGTCGATAGTCAGGTTATCCAGCCAGTTGGGGAGACTGCCACCCTGCGAAGCCGCGAACGGATCGTCGGGCAGTCCATACATTGCGTTAAACGCCGGGCTCGCGGGCGCGTACCCCTCGTTCCGGCCAGGGCTTGGCAGCGCGCCGGTATTGAGCGGGATCATGCTCATATCGCTCTGGGAAAAGACACGCGACGGGGGGCGCGCAAAGCCATCCGCGTAGTTGCCAAAATCGCTTTCTCGCTGCCCATAAGGATTCATCCCCTGGGGAGCATATCCCGTATTGGGGGCGAATCCCTGCATATTGGGATCATATCCATTATTTGGGGAAAATCCTTGCATAGTGGGATTGAACCCATTATTCATGGTGGTAGCGAATCCTTGCATATGCGGGTCATATCCACTATTCATAGCTGGAGCGAATCCCTGCATATTAGGGTCATACCCATTATTTTGCGGAAAACCCTGCATATTGGGGTTAGAGCCGTTATTCATTGTCGTGTCAAAGTCTGGCCACGCTGCTTCCAGGCCAGCGGCTGCCGGGGCAAAACCGGGCAAGTTGGGGTTTGACGCGTTATGAGGGATCGCGTAAGCAGCATTGGCAGCGAGGACAGGGGCCGCGTTCGAGGTGGACGCGTAAGCCTGACCCGCCTGACTTGATGGGTTCGGCACGCGCGTGCGCGACCAGGGCCGAGCGCCACTCGGTTTCAGCTTCGTCTCGTTTGATGGCATCAGGACGCGGCGAAACAGCAACCAGCCACCGCCCAGCGCGAGGGCCAGGCCAACCAGCACAAAGAGTATCGTCAGTACCGTGGTCAGCGGCGACCATCCGTGTGTCTGGCCGCCACCACCGCCGCCCGACGAGGATGGTCCGCTTGTCGGCGTCACCCCCGGCGTGCCACCTCCTCCGCCTGCTCCCAGTGTGGTTGTGCTGGTCGCGGTTGGCGAAACGCTGGCCGTCGCACTCGGCGAAGGTGCTGCCGTTGGCACCGCGGTTGGTGACGGGCGTGGTTTAGGCGTTGGGGGCTTTGTCGGCGGGGGTGGGGGCGGTGGTGGTGATGGCGATGGTGATGGTGGTGGCGGCGGTGTCGAGGCTGTCGCTGTGGCTGTCGCTGCTGAGGCTGTCGATGTCGAACACACAGGATCAGGAGTCACAGTGGTGGTGCAATTATTAGGTATCAATTGATTGTTTGTGCTCGCATATGAAGGTCGCATACCTGGCAGAGCCATCAAGAGAGAGGCCACAAGTAATGCGAACACTAGCAGAGCCACGGCAAGGCGCTGTGGCGTAATCCGACGCATAGTGGATTCTAACGCTGTTCGCTTGCGGGAAACTGGATCAGGCAAAGCGTCCTGGGCCGGATCGGTGTTCGGCTTCTGCATACAAAACTACTCCTCGACCGGCCTGCATATCCGACATCTCCCAGACCCCGCGTGGCCGCGTATTCATCAAAATAATAAGCACAGTATATGACTATCTGTACATAAAAATATAGCGAGTCAGGGAAAAATAGCCCATTTTTCTGCTGCGTGCTGCGTCAATCCAGCTACGACGGGACTTCTTCTTTGACTGGCGGTCTGGGTGTGGCAAAGATACTCACCTGAGCCTGACGCATGGCCTCGGCCAGACCAGGATCGAACGGGATCGGGCCTGTATCCCGCGGCGCTGAACCATTGGGCAGTGACGGACGTTTCAAGGTGGTTTTGCCCGCGATAGCGTCCGGAGCATAGGCCGCACCAGCTCCCATCATGAACATGCCGGGCGGGGCAGGTCCACCACCACTGGTGGCAGCAGCGGCAGCCAGTTCGCGTTGACGGCGTACAAAGAGTATTCCCGCAACCAGTGCCGCTATAACCAACAGAAGTCCGCCCAGTACCAGTGGCAGGATCAGACCGGAACTGTTGGATATGCCGCTGCTATTCTGTTGAGGAGTCGTCACCTGGACCTGACCGACTGGCGTGGGGCTGGCCTGAGCCGTAGCCGTAGCCGTTGCGGATACTGTTGGCGAGACTGTGGGAGTGGGACTGGCCTGGGCTGTAGGTGTGGGAACCGCGGCAATCGTAATGCCGTTCACATGGAAGGTCGTAGACGCACCTAACACCGCTGGCTGTCCACTCCCAGATGAGGCCGTGACGCTATAAGAACCGGTGCTCAACTTGTCTGGCACGGTGAAAGTCTGAGTAAACGCGCCCGTGGCGTCCGAGGTAACTGTTCCCAATGCCAGCGGCGAGCCGCCGTTTGCTGAGCGCCAGAAGAGCTTCACGCTGGAGCCGCCGGGCAGAAAATTCGCGCCGCTCACCGTTGCCTGCTTCCCCACGCTGGGAATGGTCGGGGCAACCGTCACCTGCGGAGGTGAGGCCGAGATCACGCTATACCCATTGGCGTCAATCGGGGTCGAGCTGCCGTTTACCAGCACGCAGACCTGAAATGTGCCGGTTCCCGTGCTGGTTGGCCAGCGAAACCAGCCGCTGAACGCCTGATTCTGCACGGGGCTGCTCTGCCCATTCGTCACGGGCGTGCAGACCGGGACCATGACAGGCTGATAGGTGATGTAGCCAATCTGTATCGGTGTGCCATCGGGATAACTCAAATTCGAGCCGCTCACCGTAATGACCGCGCCAACCGGACCGATCAGCGGGCTTGAGGTAAAGGTATTCTCGGCCTCAACATGGGTCGAGGCAAACGAGCGCACGGGAGCACGCGCACCCCACGCAAAGACAGCAGCCAGTAGCGCGATAAGCAACGCGGTAGCCACCGAGCCGCGCCCGACGCGACTGGACAAAGCCGTGCTCTTCTCCCTCGAACCCGCAGCTTGTTTCATAGCCGATTTTTTTCCTTATCAGGCCACCCGAAAAAATATGAACACCTACCAATTGCAGTGTAGTAGCCTGGAAGTACTGTGTCAAGGAGAAGGGAAAGAGGTACTAAGATCCCGCCGCTTTTTCCTTTGAAAAATCCGGTCTCACGATAATCTTTCTCACCCAAACGCGATCATATTCCCATTCAAACTAAACTCCAGCGACGACAGCTTCAAGGGAGCATTGACCCAGAAATCAAAGAAGCCGTCCTGCTGCTGGCCCGGCAGGATATCGGGGGAGATCTGCGAGAGACGGGCGTTGAGTTGCGTGCCATTGGGCAGCAGCAGCGTGGCGAGGGTGCCGTAATCGATGCCAATGGCTCCTGGCTGGCTGCTCGGCGCCTTCACATGCACATTCACGCGCACGATCTCATTGACGTGGGCATAGGCGCTTTTGCCGTCGTTGGAAAATGAGTGGGCCTGCTCGACGCTGGTGATGGTGATGGCCACGCCCTGATAGACCAGGCTGCGGTTCACGTTGAGCGAACCCAGCTCGTTGTTGGCGGTGACTGTGGACGCGACAGTATCGCCGGTGGTGGTATTATCGGTGTCGTAGTGCGGACCATAGACCACGCCCACTACGACGATGACCGCGATAATTACGATGCCAAGAACGGTGCGCTTCATGGGTGACATAGAAGCCAGCCAGCTCTGTTTGTGTGGTGCTTCTGACATGGTGGGTTGCTCTGTACTCCTGCTCCAAATTGCTCATCTCGACATATTATAGAGCATGCTGGCAATTCTGACCATGCATCAGGACCATTCACCCAGCCCATGCCCATTTTACACGATAATCCATTTGTATAACCAAAACACCGTCCATAGTACGGATGCCCCTTGTGCGCGCCCGCCGAGGTACGCACAAGGGGCATCCGCTATTGATCAGCTCGTTGTGATATCGCTATCGGGCGTGGTGACTTCGGAGACGCGGCGGCGTTCGAGCAGGGCGGTGAGACCACTCAGCCGCTGCTCCAACTCGCCCGTTCTCCTCGTCAGGATGTGCAACTCGTCGGCCAGGGTATAGAGAGCATTGAGCGGTGCCTCCTCTTTGAGCGGGATCAATTCACCACTGGCCTTCGCCTGCTCAGCCGGGCGCACCACCACCGCTGGGAGCCGCGTCTGGGATGGATTGTTGGACGACTGAGGCAGCAGGGCAGCGGCTTGCGCCTTTGCCGCCTGCTCCTTCTCAGCGCGCTCCTCACCCATACTCAGCAGAATCGCCCCCAGCAGCGCTAGCAGAGCGATGCCTATGAGACCGCCTATGATCAGGATATTCACAACGGCTTCCTCTTCCTCTCTAACTTACAGAAATGGACGCGTGCTAGTGCAGATGAATCGTCACTTCCACGCTCATTCCAGGAACTATATCCTTCCCATTCTTGCTATCAAGCGTAATCAAAACCGGCACACGCTGCGCAACTTTGGTGAAGTTGCCGCTGGTGGGGTCCTGGTTGGGCAGCAGCGAGAACTGGCCAGCGGTGGTCTGCACGATCTGCTGCACGTGCCCCGTGAAGCTGGTACCTCCAAAGGCATCGACGTGGATATCCACGCTCTGATCGCGATTGATATTGTTGATCGAGCCTTCATCCACATACGCGGTAACCATCAGTGAATTCAGATTTGTTACCGAAACGACCGGCAGGCCAGGTGCGAGCATCTGTCCCTGAATAGCCGGGGCCTGGACAATCGTGCCATCGATAGGGCTGGTGATATCAACGGTGGTGGGTGTGCTGTGCGCGCCGGTTGGGGCGGTGGTCGGGGCCGTGGGTGGCACCGTGATCGTGCCAATCACCTCGTTAGCAGTAACGTGCTGGCCAATCGCCACATCGAGCTTCGTGAGCTGGCCGGCGGCGGGCGCGCTGACATTGACAACCGCGCCAGTCACCTGAGCATCATCGGTGTTGTAGTACATATAACCGTTGTAGACCCAGTAGCCTACACCCCCGGCAATGGCCAGGAGCACAATAAACGTGAGAACACTGGTCAGAATCCTACGGACCATGAGATAACTCCTTCATTCATACATATATTGACGAGACACAATTTCTCGCGTAACACTGCGCAAAACATTGCTTTACCCTACCATCAGAGCTTCGGCGCGGGCTTTTTCCATCTCTTCTTGCTCTTCCTTATTCTCAGGTGTGAGCGCCTCGACGGGCTGTTTTCTCCTCGTGCGGATCAAGAAAACGGCGATGATGGCCGCCACAACCGTCACAATCGTCAGGCGGAAAGCATCCTGCATAGAGAGAATAAAAGCTTGCCCTCTAATCATGCCGGAAACGATAGTCATAGCAGTCCTGGCGGCAGTCAGGGGAGCGGCCCCCTGCGCTACAAAACGCGCCTGCAAACCGAGCAGCATCTCGCCCGCTTTTGAGAACGGCGTGACCTGCTCAGCCAGGTGGCCATAATGGGTCGTGGACTGAGTTGAAAGGACCGTCGCCAGTACCGCGACGCCCAGCGAACTGGCCACCGAACGGGTCACAGTACTGACCGAGCTGGCCTGAGCCAGTTGACGCGGCGGGACTTCCGCCATCATCGCGACACTCAACGGCTGAATCGACACACCCAGGGCAAGGCCGCGTAAAATGAACAAGAACTGCAACCATGCCAGAGAGGTATGGGCATCGACAAAGGTCATGTACCAGGTCGAGATGCCGAGCATGAGCAGGCCGGGGATCATCACAGCTTTGACTCCCAGCCGGTCCACTAAGCGCCCACCGATTATCGTGGCGACCATCGAGGCTATAGCCTGGGGCAACAGCGCCAGACCCGCCTCATACGCGTTCAACTGACGCATATTTTGCAGGAAGATGGGTAGGAGAAAGAACCCACCAAACATACTAAAAGTCACAAAAACATTGGCAATTACACTGGAACTGAAAGGACCGTTCGCGAACAGGTTCAGGTTCAGCAGCGGCTGCCCCCCGCGTTTGCTGATGCGAAGTTCAAGCGCGATAAAGATCAGTAGCGCGACAACACCCACCACGAGGAAGCCTGCCACACTGGGCGAACTCCATCCATCGGTGCTGGCCGACGAAAAACCATAGAGAACTGTGGACATGCCCAGCGTCACGAAGCAGAAGCCGATGAGATCGAAACGCGTGTGCCGTCTCTCGCCATCGTCACGCAGAAAGGCCATTGCCAACAGCACGGCCAGAATGCCTACCGGAACATTGATAAAGAAGATCAACTGCCAACCGGAATAGGTGACCAGATAGCCACCCAGCGTTGGCCCAATCGCGGGCGCCAGCAGCACCGGCACTCCGAACACGCCCATCGCCACACCACGTTCACGCGGCGGAAAGACGCTGAACAGCATCGTCATCGCCAGCGGGAGCAGGGCCGCGCCGCCCAGTCCTTGCAGGATGCGGAAGAGAATGAGCATCGGCAGACTCCACGAAAAGCCACACATCGCTGAGCCAATGGTAAAAGCCACCAGTGAGAAGATATAGAAGCGTTTGACGCCCAATCGGTCCGTCAAAAAGGCCACCAGCGGGACCGCCACGCCCTGCGCCAGCGTGTAGCCGGTCAACACCCACTGCACATTATTCACCCCGGTGCCAAACGCCGTTTCTAAGCGCGGAAGCGCGATATTCACGATGGTCGAGTCCAGCACACTCATAAAAGCGCCCAGCACCACCACCATCGTCAGAATCCACTTATATGATAATCCCCCACTACGCCGCTCTGCCTGAATATTTGCTTGCATACGCGTCTATTTTTCCTTCCTAAAAAAGAGAAACCAATGATACGATCCCACCCCCCAGGGCGCGCTCCAGGGACGCCTGTACTATGGACGGCTGACGCAACGATACGCATTGGTTTGCTCAATGCACGGAAGTGCCGCCCACGATCAATCGCGCGCGTGGCACAGGCCACGGCGAAAATCTGCGTCAGCAGAGTGGGGGCGCTAGTAGATTTTACAATGTTTAAAACTATACAGTGCAAAATTCTTTCATAGCATAGTTAAGTTTTTGGCAAAAGTCAAGAGGAAACTCCCCGAATTTTCCCGACCCCTTGACACTTTGCGATATATCGTTATAATTACTAACGATATATCGCAATCTTAAAAGTCCCGGATATTCGGGTCCAAAACCATTGCTTTTGGGGGCCGCTCTGCCGTATAATTTAGATAGGTTACTTATTAATTTAGCTCGTAAATTATTTGCAAACCTATTAAATTAGGAGGGTGAGCAAATGAACATGGATTGGGAAATCAATCCGACTGCGGCGAAGCTGATGCAGGCTTTTCGCGAACTGCACAAATTTAACTGGGAAGAGGGTTCCGTGGGAGGGTGTAAGCCCAGCGAGATCCGCGTGCTCTTCTGCATCAGGCATGGCAAGATGAAGGTCTCGGACATCAGCAAGATGCTGCACGTCACCTCGCCAAGTGTGACACAGTTGCTTAAGGGGCTGGAGATCAATGGACTTATTGAGCGGAATATGGACCCCACAGATCGGCGCGTCGTTGACATTAAGCTCACGGACAAGGGTGAAGCTGTGATCCGAAAGGCCCTGGCGGGTTATCGGAATTATATGGAGGGGCTAATCGCCTACATGGGGGAGGATGAGTGCAACCAGTTGGCCGACCTTTTATTGAAAATGTTTCGCTATTTTTCCGAGCGTACTGCTCGCGCTAGCGAACAAGAGGAATATGAGCAACTTCTCAATGGAATGGAGATGAGCAAGCATGATTAAATTAATGCGGTTTTTCAAGCCGTTTCGCCTGGCTCTGACGCTGGTGCTGGTGCTGGCCTTTGCGCAAACAATGGCCAACCTGTATCTGCCAACCCTGATGGCGAATATCGTTGATACAGGTATCGTACATAAAGATATTGGTTATATCTGGCGCGAGGGCGGCCTGATGCTGCTGATTGCCATCGCTGGCACGATTTGCGCCATCATCGGCAGTTTCTATGCGGCCAGGACCGCCACTGGCTTTGGCAAAAGTATCCGCGCCCAGATCTTTCACCGTGTGGAGAAATTCTCGCTGCATGAGTTCGATACCGTCAGCACGGCCTCACTGATCACGCGTACGACTAACGACACAACGCAGGTGCAGCAGGTGTGGATTATGATCCTGGGCTTTATGATCACTGCGCCGATGATGTTTGTCGGCGGCATTATCATGGCTGTTTCTGAGGATGCCACGCTCTCTTTGATCTTTGTGGTCATCTCGCCTCTACTGGTCGGGATTATCTTCCTGCTGCTGCGTCAGGCCATTCCGCTTTCGCGCATCATGCAGGTTAAGCTCGATAGGCTCAATCTCATTCTGGATGAGAACCTGACCGGCGTGCGCGTGGTGCGCGCCTTTGACCGTGTGGAGCACGAGGAGCAGCGTTTTAACGAAGCCAACCTCGATCTGACAAAGGTCTCCATCACGGTCAACCGCCTGACCACGACGATGATGCCCTCGATGATGTTGATCTTTAATCTCACCAGCGTGGCTATTCTCTGGTTCGGCGCGATCCGCATCAACAATGGTGATATGCAGGTGGGCGCGCTAATCGCGTTTCTGCAATATGCTATGCAAATTCTCTTCGGGCTGATGATGGTCTCGATGATGTTTGTGATGATCCCACGCGCTGCCGCTTCTGCTACCCGTATTAACGAGGTGCTGGAGATTGAGCCGGAGATCAAGGATGCCGAGCACGTAGTGCGCGCGGACGATTTGCGGGGCTATCTGGCGTTTGATAACGTGACCTTCAGCTATCCCGGCGCGGAAGAACCGGCTATCTCGAACATCTCGTTTCAGGCCCGACCCGGCCAGATGACGGCGATCATCGGTGGCACTGGCGCGGGCAAATCGACGCTGGTGAACCTGATCCCGCGCTTCTACGACGTGGATAGCGGACGCGTGCTGGTGGATGGCGTGGACGTGCGCGAGATGGCGCAGGTACATGTGCGCGAGAAAATCGGCTTTGTGCCACAAAAAGCGGTGCTTTTCTCTGGCTCGATCTATGAGAATATCCGCTTTGGCAAAGACGACGCCGATGAATACGAGGTTAGCCACGCCGCCGATGTTGCCCAGGCTGCCGAGTTTATCACTGGTATGCAGGATGGCTTTGACTCGGCCATTGCCCAGGGGGGCACTAACGTTTCCGGCGGTCAGAAGCAGCGTCTCTCTATCGCCCGCGCGCTGGTCAGACGGCCTGAGATCTATATCTTCGACGATACCTTCTCGGCGCTGGACTTTAAGACCGACGCGAAATTGCGCGCAGCCTTGAAAAAAGAAACTCAGCGCTCAACGGTGTTGATCGTGGCCCAGCGCGTCAGCACGGTCATGGACGCGGACCAGATTATTGTGCTGGACGAGGGACGTGTGGCGGGGATTGGCAATCATCGAGAACTGATGCGCTCCTGTGAGGTCTATCGCGAAATCGTGGAGTCACAGTTGTCAGCAGCAGAAATTGCGGAGGAAATCGCATGAATCAAGATCGTAGACCAAAGAGGCCAGAAAGTGGTGGGGTGATGGGCAGAGGCTCGTGGGGCGCGATGGGTATGCCCACCGAAAAACCCAAAGACTTTAAAGGCACGCTCAAACGGTTACTGAACTACTTTGCCCCGGAGATGACGCTCCTGATCGTAGTACTCGTTGCGGCCATTATCAGCACGGTCTTCTCGATTGTTGGCCCCAAAATCCTGGGTCTGGCTACGACCAAACTCTTTGACGGCCTGCTCGCTAAATTCAAAGCGTATGGTCAAATCCAGGGCATCCAGCATGCAGAGAAGCTCCATCCGGGTCTACATCTGCCTCTGCCAACTATTCCAGGCGTGGACTTTGGCTATATCGGGGATGTCCTGCTGATCTTGCTAGGACTCTACCTGATTAGCGCGATCTTCGGCTATATCCAGCAATACGTGATGGCTGGTGTGGCGCAGCGCACGGTCTATCGTATGCGTCGAGAGGTCGATGAGAAGCTCTCGCGCCTGCCGCTCAAGTACTTTGACTCGCGCACACACGGAGAAATCCTCAGCCGCGCCGTCAACGACATGGACAATATCAGCAGCACGCTTCAGCAGAACCTGACGCAGTTCATCATCTCGCTGGTAACCCTCGTCGGCGTGCTGGTGATGATGGTGACGATCAGCTGGTTGCTGAGCCTGATTATTCTGGTCACGCTCCCGCTGAGCCTGCTCTGTACCATCGGCATCGCGAAACGTTCGCAGAACTACTTTAGAGGTCAGCAGAGAGCGCTGGGCGACCTCAACGGACACGTCGAGGAGATGTTCAGCGGCCATAAAATCGTTAAAGCCTTTGGCCACGAAGAGCAATCTCTCGCAACCTTTGATGATCTGAATGATAAGCTCTATCATCACGCATGGCGCGCGCAATTCGTATCAGGCATGATTATGCCGCTGATGCGTTTCGTGGGTAACATCGGCTATGTCTTTGTGGCCGTGGTTGGCGGCATCATGGTGGCGAACGGCTCGCTGGCCATTGGTGATGTGCAGGCGTTTATTCAGTACGCGCAGCAGTTTACCCAGCCAATCATTCAGCTCGCCAACATTGTCAACGTGATCCAATCGACGATGGCCTCGGCTGAACGTATCTTTGAACTGCTCGATGAGCAGGAACAGGTCCCGGAGGCCGTGGACGCGCAGGTGATCGAAGCTCCCCAGGGCGCGGTGCAGTTCCAGAATGTGCGCTTTGGCTATAGCGAAGATGCCATTTTGACGGAGAACATGAACATCGATGTCCAGCCGGGCCAGATGATCGCGATTGTCGGGCCAACCGGCGCCGGCAAAACCACCCTCGTGAACCTCCTGATGCGCTTCTACGAGGTCAACGACGGCGCGATCCTGGTCGATGGGGTGAACATCACCGATCTCAAACGCGGTGAGTTGCGGCGCACCTTTGGCATGGTCTTGCAGGACACCTGGCTCTTCACCGGAACCATTCGCGACAATATCGCCTATGGTCGCGAGGGAGCGACTGAGGATGAGATCGTGTGGGCCTCGCAAACCGCCCACTCCGATCACTTTATCCGCACGCTTCCTGAGAGCTACCAGACTGTGCTGAACGAAGATGCGACCAACATCTCGCAGGGTCAGAAGCAGTTGCTGACCATCGCGCGCGCATTTCTAGCCGATCCAGAGATCCTGATCCTGGACGAGGCGACCAGTAGCGTCGATACACGCACCGAGCTGCTCATTCAGCGAGCGATGGCTGACCTGATGAAGGGCCGCACGAGCTTTGTAATCGCGCACCGCCTCTCGACCATTCGCGATGCCGATCTGATCCTGGTCATGAACCACGGGACGATCATCGAGAAGGGCACCCATACCGAACTGCTGGCGAAGAACGGCTTCTACGCCGATCTCTACAACAGCCAGTTCAGCGGGCACGTTCTCGAAGAAGAGACAATCCACGCTGATTAGTTTCTGATAAACGGAACAGTGGGGAGATAAGCACAGCTTATCTCCCCACTGTTCCGTTTATCAGAAACGTCTATGCCTCAAGCCACTCTTTTTTCTCTTTCGCGGACATCGAGCTTTTCGCCAGCGCCTCGGCGAAGCTCTGTTTGTCGGCGTGCTGCTTTTTGCTGGCTGCGGATGCGGTCTGACGGCGATTGATGACGAGTGAGGGCTGGCTCTGGTTGAGGAGCGCGCCAAATTGCTCGCCACTGACCTGGAAGAAAGTGGCCAGGCGCGTTCGCTGACGTTCGCCCAGGCTGCCCAGCTCGATCAGGCCATCCTCAAACTTTTTCCAGACATCCAGGCCCAGGCGCAGACCGCGCGCGGCCTCGCTCAGACTCAGGCCCAGGCGTGTGCGCAGTTCGCGCAGGTTGGC
This sequence comes from uncultured Ktedonobacteraceae bacterium, assembly GCA_964250225.1. Taxonomy (GTDB): domain Bacteria; phylum Chloroflexota; class Ktedonobacteria; order Ktedonobacterales; family Ktedonobacteraceae; genus Paraktedonobacter. Next base: position 31,366 of record CAXUEY010000065.1, read on the forward strand.
GGCAGGTACAGCCACACTCTGCGGCGTGAAAACGCGTGTAAGAGCGCTCTGCATAGCGCGCCGGGTCAGGGGCAGCGTCTCCGGTTCGGTGCCAGCGGGGCTGGTGATATGATAGGCGGCGATAAAGTTGATTAACTGATCCTGGAGATCGGGGTGGTCGCGCAAGAGGGCGAGCTTGAGCGATGTGTCGCCTGTCTCTTCAGCGGCCAGCCAGGCCATTTTGATTTGCTGTAACTCATTCGTATTCATGCTCGTCTCTTCTTTCGCTGCTGGTGTATGTTGCCGGAATGGGTCAATCCCATCCCTTTGCTTCACTGTAACTGGGTCTGGGCCGCGCGGTAGCGGGCCGATTGTTCACTGGCCAGGCACTCGCGCAGGTAGGCGCGGGCCTTCTCGTAGCGCAGGCGAATCGTGCGTTCGGTGCGCTTACAGAGGGCCGCGATATCGTCCCATTTCATGCCCTCGATAGTGCGCAGAACCATAATTTTACGGTCCAGGGGATCGGCGAGGAAGGTCAGGATGCGCTGGCTCTCCTCGTTAGCGTGCATATGCTCGTACTGATCGAACGGATCGGCCACATCCGCGCTGGGAGGAGCCTCGCTATCCAGCGGCGTCACCTGCAACGGATCGATCAGGCCGCGTGGAACGTGGTGCGGGCGACCCGCGGGCCTGCCTTCCGCGTCGCGCTGATACTTCAACCCTTCCTGGCGTAAAATACGATTAAATTCATCCACACACAGACAGCGCAGATAATGAATAAAATTCTGCGTCATAAAAATCTCTTTGGGATCGAGCGCCTCACGCAGCAGATGCTCGCCCATATTGGCAATAGCGTCCTCACGCAGTTCTGGCCGGTGATGCAGTCCCCAGCTATGGCGCTGAAATTCCGGGGCGCAGCGTTCCAGCAGCGTCTCGCAGAGCAGTTGGGTCTGCTCCATCTCGCCCTGCTGGTGGAGCGCGCGGATCGTCCGCACCAGCTCAATCTCGCCGATCTCGTAGCGGCCTTCAGGCGTCCTGCGCCTCAAACGTGCCTGCACGGTGGGGTCACGCGGGTCAATCATCAATTTTCCCCCAATTTGTAAGCACAGCGGCTGTGCTCTACGTTATTGTATGTGCCTCTGGACTGACTATTCTTCGCGAGTTATATGAAAGTGGAAATACGCGGTCCTGTCATCTTATCACATCGTCTCAACGACCCTCGCAGCACGCCACCATCCCGCCCTCCTCAATGGCAGTCAGCGCAAGCGTATCGCCCGCGGCAATGGCACCACGCCACGCATAGATGGATGGCTTGAGACTGCAACCCAGAGTCTCAAGCCATCCATCCACGCTTCTGGCCACACATCATACGCGTTCACTTTCAGGCAGCACTTATGCTGGTAGTTGCGCGGGCGGTTCTGGCTGCACCTTTACAACAGCAGTATGCTCCGCATTCCAGTCATAACCCTCGTAGCCTGGTTGCGCGAATTCCAGCAGTTCTTCGGGAGTATGCACTTCGTCACTGCCATCTAGCACAATGCAGGGATAGCGCTTGCCAAAATCCAGCATGAAATCGAGTGCCAGGTTA